>JAIBAG010000011.1 GCA_019695305.1 bacterium | reverse complement strand
TTTAAATGTTATTCAGGCGGATTTGGAACGCTTGGTTACTGGCGGGGGGAAGAAGTTTGGGGGGGGGGGGGTGGGCTTGTAAATTTTTTTGGAAAGCCTCAACTCGCCAGTTATATAGAAGCGCCCTCCCCAGTTCTGGAAGAAAGGCCTTTGGATGGTTGTGGGAGGGCTTATAAGATTGGCTCAAACACACGGCTTTCCAAAAAAATTTACAAGCCCACCCGCTCATTGATTTTTGGGTGAAGTAAGAGAAAAGAGAGAGGAAAATAAAATATGCCAGCTCAAGTTTATAAAAAAGAATTAGTAAAAGGTCCCTACGATGCCATCATGATTGGGTCGGGCATTGGGGGTTTAAGTTGCGCAGCCCTTATGGCGCGTGAAGGGAAAAAAGTTCTTATTATTGAACGCCATTATGTGGCGGGTGGGTATACGCATACGTTTACACGCAAAGGATACGAATGGGATGTGGGGGTGCATTATGTGGGTGAAGTGCATCGCGAGAATTCTGTGCTTCGTCGTGTGCTGGATGTAATTAGCGACAACAATCTTAAATGGGCCTACATGCCCGAAGTTTACGATAAAGTTTTTTTTGGTGATGAGTGTTACGAGTATGTAGCTGGCGCCAAAAGGATGAAGGAAAAACTCTATAGTTATTTCCCTAACGAAAAAGCGGCTATCGATGGCTACTTTGATGCTGTGTATGAAGCGGCCGGTGCTGCAAAGGGTTTTTTTGGTGAAAAGGCTTTGCCTTCTGCTATTGCCGCTGTTGCTGGCCCATTCATGCGGCGTGGTTTTTTAAAATATGCCAACCAAACTACCGATCAGGTTTTAAGAAGTTTAACCTCCAATCAAAAGCTCATTGGTTTACTCTCCGCTCAGTATGGCGATTACGGTTTGCCTCCCAAGCAAAGCTCGTTTGCTATTCATGCGATGGTTGCCAAACATTATTTTGATGGTGGTAATTATCCTGTGGGTGGTTCGGGCAGTATTGCCGAAACAATCATTCCTGTTATCGAAAGTGCGGGCGGCACGGTGCTCATTAAGAACGGTGTTAAAAAGGTTATCGTAAAAAATGGAAAAGCCACCGGGGTAGAATTGGACAATGGCGATATTATTGAATCGCCCATGGTTATTAGTGATGCGGGCGTGGTGAATACTTTTGGACCGTTGCTTGATGAGCCCACGCAGGAACAATTTAAATTAAAAGAAAAACTCACCAAAGTGAATCCATCACTCGCGCACATTGGGCTTTATATAGGGTTTAAAAAGACATCCGAAGAACTGGGGCTTAGTCCGGCTAATTTGTGGATTTATCCGGGTTACGATCACGATGAAAGTATGGCCAACTATGTAAAAAATCCGGATGGACCATTACCTGTCACTTATATTTCTTTTCCTTCCACCAAAGACCCTACCTGGAATGAGCGTTTTAAAAATCGCTCTACCATTGAAATTGTTGGTTTTACGCCTTACGAGTGGTTTAAAAAATGGGAAGGAACAAAATGGCTTAAGCGTGGCGACGATTATAAAGAATTTAAAGAAAGATTATCTAATCGCTTGCTTGATAATCTCTATCACTACGTGCCGCAAGTAAAAGGTCAGATAGATTATTACGAACTGTCTACACCACTTTCCACACAACATTTTTGCAATTATCAAAAAGGTGAAATTTACGGTATCGATCACACCCCCGAACGTTTTAATTTAAAATGGTTAAAACCCCAAACCCCCGTAAAAGGCTTGTATTTAACCGGCCAAGATGTAGCTAGCGTGGGTTTAACGGGTGCTTTATTTGGTGGTGTTCTAACAGCCTCGGCTATTCTTAAAAAGAATGTGGTGATGGAAGTGATGAAATCTTAATACCGAGCCGAAAGTGTAGGGTTGCTTTGGTTGGCATCGCTTAAGTCTTGTTTAATCGACTCGAGGAAATCACCCAGTGATACATTTTGGCCCATAATACGTGCCAGGTATTGGGTTTCGGGCGTAGACAAGGTGCTCATATTGGGGCTCACCTCGTTTTGTTCTGTTTCGGCCTTTTTAGCCCGGGTGGGTTTTTCCAAGCGGTAAGGAACGAAAGTGCTGATTGCTGGTCCTATTTTCATAGTTTACTCTTTTAAATTTTTGTTGATTGTATAAGTATTTCTAACTTCTCATGAGTACTTCTAGTACTTATGAGAAGTTGAAATGCTTTATAAATCTTTCCCTCTAAAGGCCTATACGGCCGGGTCTTGAAAAAACTTTAGTATTATTTTAATATTTTTTTAAATATATGAAATTATTAGATAATTTTATCAAAAGACCTCTTCAATCAAACTTTAACTCAAAAGTAATAACGGCAAAAAAAGGGGTTCTTTAAGTAAAAAAGGGGGGTAAAAAAGACCCCAGCCTTGGGTAAAGCTGGGGTCTATCTATAATAAGAAGCTTTATTGAACGCCTAAGAGTTCTACATCAAAAATAAGGTCGGCGTTGGGAGGAATAACAGCACCGGCTCCTTGCGCCCCATAACCCAGTTTAGAGGGAATGTAGAGAGTGCGCTTGCCACCAATTTTCATTCCAGCTACGCCTTCATCCCAACCGGGAATCACCATACCCACGCCCAACATAAAATCGAAAGGTTTGCCGCGGGTAAGCGAGCTATCAAATTGTTTTCCCTTTTGGCCTTTATCGTTAAGCCAACCGGTATAGTGAACCGTTACTTTTTTACCTTTTACGGCTTCGGTGCCAGTTCCTACCACGTGGTCGTCAATGCCCAGGCCGCTAGCGGTGGTTGTGGTGGCGGCAAAGGCAGGAGAAATTAAAAGTACAAAAAATGCTGTGAGAAGTAATTTTTTCATAAGGTCCTTTCGTATTGTAGGGGTGAATACAGCGTGCGTTAGTATATTGATTGTTGGATGAAAGTAAACTAATAAGGTTTTGTTATGAAAGAAGATTACCTGCTTATAGCCGTTGACGCTCAAAAACGAGTGGCATTTCGTTTTTTGTGCCTCAATCATGCGGTTCAAAACTTAATCCAGACTAAAAAAATTCCGGACACTTTTAAAAAGAGTTTTGGTGAATTTGTTCTGGCCTCTGTTGTGCTGGGTAGCCGAAGTGATAATCAGGAAACAAAACTTTTTAAAGCTGAAATGGATGATAAGCATTTTTTTATCAATGCCGAAATTTCACCCTTAGGGCCTTTTCGTGTGGCGCTATTTCCGCGTGAATCGGTGTTTAATATTAATTTACAACAGCCGGGGTTATTAAGGCTGGTTACACTCAATAAAAAGGACGATGTGTATCAAACCGTAGAACCATTTAAAGCTTTTGAACCGCTTTCTATTTTTAGAAATTTTTTAACACATAGTGTGCAAACGGAATTTTGTTTGCAGCTTTATTCAGAAGATAACGCGCATTATGCCCTCTGGGTTGAAAAACTGCCCGATACCACGACTGATGAATGGAATATAATAAAAAACCGCTTTGAAACTCCGGGGCTTTTTTTACAAAGTTTTAAAAACTCGGATGATCCTGATGGCATTATGAATACACTTTTAGATCCCGGGTTTAAAATTTTAGCGGTTACCAAGCCGGTGCTGGCGTGCTCGTGCAGCCGCGAGGCTTTTATTAAAGCGCTTAAAGTTTTGCCGCAGACCGATCTTGTAGAACTCTTTATGGATGGAAAGGGTGTGAGTAGTATTTGTGATTATTGTGGTAAAGAGTGGACGGTAACGGATAAAGATTTGCAGGATGTCCTTAAATTGGAGTCGACAAAGCACTGAGATTTTATTCTGAGGTGTTCTTTTTATTTTTTTGTAAACCTAATGGCCATTTATTAGATGGCGTCCTCACCAATGCTGGGAAGAAAGGCTTATGGGTGGTAGAGTGAGGACTTTAGAGGTGGGCCATATGTTTACAAAAAAATAAAAAGAACACCTCAGAATAAAATCAAGAGTGGTTTTAGTGTTTGGTGATTTTATTATGTCCGTATTTGATCAATTACTACCCGAAGTTATTCTCAATGCCGTGGAAGATCAGGGTTACCTGCCTACCGGTTATTTATTTCCCTTAAACAGCTACGAAAATCGCGTGTATGAAATTGGTATTGAAGGGGCCCCGCCTATTATCGGGAAATTTTATCGCCCTGGCCGTTGGGGTGAGGGGGCTTTACTGGATGAACATCGCTTTATTAAAGCTTTAGTAGAAGCTGAGTTTCCGGTGGTAGCACCTCTTGAGCTTAAAAAAACAAGCCAGCAGGAAAAAACATTAGGATTTGTAGAAAATTATTATTTTGCTCTGTTTCCGCGCTTTCGTGGCGCGCACAAAGCTGAGCTTATGCAAGACGATCGCAAGTGGATGGGGCGGCATTTGGCCCGGCTGCATAATGTGGGGGCAAGTTTTAAGGCCAAGCATCGTTTGCCTCTAAATCCGCAAACTTACGGAGAGGCTTCTCTATCTTTTATTTTGTCACAACCCCATATTCCCGATGATTTAAAAAAATCTATCGATCATTTATTAAATGATGCTCTTGATTTAGTAGAGCCGTTTTTTAACGATTCCCTTGTTGCTTTTACTACTCATGGCGATTGTCATTGGGGGAATGTGCTTTGGAATCATGATGGCCCTCATTTTTTGGATTTTGATGATATGGTGATTGCACCACCTGTTCAGGATATTTGGATGCTTTTTTCTGGAACTCCCGACGAAGTGAAGGAACAAAAAAACGCTTTTTTAGAGGGTTATTCGGTTTTTAGAGATTTTGATGAAAAAACATTTATTTTGTCTGAGCCCTTGCGTACATTAAGATTGATGAGAATGGCTTCTTGGATAGGTGAGCGTTATGAAGAAGAAGCCTTTAAAAGGGCTTTCCCGTATTACCGCGACCGCCGGTATTGGGAAGAGTTTTTATTATCCATAAAAGAACAGATTGGTCTGTTGCAGGAATTATACTAAAATGTATAGTGATATGAAAAAAATATTTATCCTTATTTTTATTGTTTTGTTTTCGTTTCCGGCGTTTGCCAAACGCGTTCCGCTAGACGATAAATGGGATTTTTTAGCCAAAGATAAAACGGATTTTGTAGATTTTCCGGTGTTACAAAAAAAACTTTTAGAGGAAATTAATAAATTACGTTTTAACCCGCAAGATTACGGAACCCATTACAAAACTATCTTGCTTGAAAATCATGTTGGCAAAAAAGAAAATTTTAATGCTCTTCTTTCTATCACCAAAGGTAATCCGCAGGTGTTAGAAAGCGTAACGGCTTATCTTGATAATATCACAGGCGCTTTAGATTTAATTGAGTCTCCCGAGCTTACAAAAGCTGCTGCCGACCATGTGAATGATATTGGCCCAAAAGGTATTAAAAGCCATGTTGGCAGCGATGGCCAGCGAGTTGCCCAGCGTGTGCGTAAGTATGTAAATTGGAAACAACATGTAACCGAAGTTTTAGTTTATGGTTATCCTACTGTAGAGGAATTGATATTGTATTTGTTAACGGCCAAAGGTTCTGATTCGGATGAAAATCGTCAAATATTAATGTCGCGTGTTTATACAAAAATAGGTGTGGCTTGTGGGGTTCATCAAACCGAACAAGTGATGTGTGATATTATATTGGCTGTTGATGTAGAACCGAAAACATCATCTCAAACTAATTCTCAACCCAATGTACAGGCTGTCCAGCAACCAAAAACTATTCTAGCTCTTGAATGAGCTTTTTTAAATAGCCGTACGATCTAAAATTAAACCCGGTTAAAATAATTTGGTTTTCTTTAAAAAGAGCAGATTTAAAGATGCTTTTTGATTTTTTGGCTAAGAAATGTTGGACTATTTTTTTATCGGCAGCATTTACGGTATGGCGCAAGGTAAGCACAATATTATTATTTTTATCGTATTCAATTTTATTAACTACTCTATAAAAATTATCTACCAGTTTTACTGATTCACGATAATCCGACACAACATCCAAAAGCCAAATATCTTCGTGATTAATGTAACCTTTTTTAGCAGCATACTGAATATCAAACAAAATATGTTCGGGATCGGGAGTAATGTAGGATATGGGCATAAGAGGGGCTTTTCCGGTTTGCACCAGTGTTAATACTTCAAATAATTCATCTCGTGTTCCCCAGCCACCTTCACAAGCAATAAAAGCTTTAGAAAGAGTGCCAAAAAAGAATTTACGCACCATAAAATAGTGGAATGTAGCCGATACTCCAACAAAGGGATTGTTGTGTGGTTCAAAAGGAAGTGAAATTTTTAAACCTACCGAATAACGCTTAATCATTTCTTTGTACTCAGTAGAGTTAATAAGAGCCTTTTCACTTTTGTATTTTTTACTTTTAGAGAGCTTTTTAATAATGCCATCGGCAATACCTTCGTTAGCGGCCTGCATAATGCCAAAGCTGGCACCCGTAACTACAGCATAGCCTCGGTTAAAGAGGAGCTCGCCAAGTTTACGGGCCTTTTTATACTCTTCATCGTGTGGTTTAAGACGGGCCGATCCAAACACAGATACAATTTTAGCCCCCGAATCGGTAATAGGTTTAAAAATTTCCATGGCGTAAAAGTATTCAAGCAATATTCTTAAACCTCTTACTTGGGGTGTTTTAGACTCTTCAATGTATTGTTTTAAGTGATCACGCATAAGTTAATTATAGGGGCTCACGTTGCCCCCTCCATCCCGCAAAGCGGGGCTGGAGCCTCCCCGTCAACGGCCTGTGGCCTGGTTATTTTTTTATTGTAACCGAGGAGGGCAAATACCGCAATTATTCCTTTTCCTTTCTTGACCTTTTAAAAATTTTAAACAGAATGGGCCAGTTCCTCTTTGAACCACTAAAATATGGAGAAAATATGAGCCTTTTTTTACAGGATGCACCGCGCAAAAAAACCAATTATTCGTTTATTCTTTTGCCCCTTTTAGTGGTGGCGCTTTTAGGCGGCCTTATATACCTTTTAACACGTTTTGATTTGCTGGGTTCCAAACCTGTTATTACTTTAGTGAACTCGCATACACAGGAGCTTGTTGAAGCCATTTCACCTTTAAGTGTGGGTAAAAATCCTGCTTTTGTCATCAATCTTACTAACAAAAAAAATAAAATATGCAGTCTCGATGTTTCGATGACGCAAAATGGTGCCACAAAAAATGTTTTTCATGCCGATAAAACGGTAGGGGCATCAGAAACCACGCCAATTACCGTTCCGCTATCGTCTATAAGCTTACCCCAATTAGGGTTTACTGAAGGCGATGGAGGCCTTGTTGTTGAAGCCGAAGATTGTTCTCTGTTTGGTTCAACGGGACTTTATAGCCAGCCTATTAAAATTGATTTTTCGCCTCCTATTTTGGGCTTAACATCTACACAGCATTATGTAAACCAGGCGGGTGCCGATTTGGTAACCTATCGTATTTCGGGAGATGTGAGTAGTTCTGGTGTGCGTATTGGACCTTATCAATTTAAAGGTTTTAAAATTCCCGGTAGCCGTGGGCAAAGTGGTGAGTATTTTACAATGTTTGTTTATTCGTACGATTTAAAACCAGGTGAAAAAATTGAAGTTTATGCTCGCGACGAAGCAGGTAATGAAGCGATAACCACTTTGGTTCCCGCCAAGTTTTTTGCCAAAGAATTTAGAACACGCGATATTGAAATTAACGATGATTTTATCAATAATCAAGTGGCGGCCATTATTTCGTCTACTCCAGGGCTTACGCGTACCGGTGATAATTTAAAAGATTTTCTTCTTGTTAATAACGAACTGCGCAAAAAAAATGCGGCAATGCTTCTTGAGTTTGGCAAAAAGTCGGAAGAAAAATTTTACTGGAAAGATGCATTTATTCCTCTGCAAAATGCAGCCATCATGGCTAATTTTGCCGACTATCGCAATTATATGTACAATGGCCAAAATGTAGATAAACAAGTGCACTTGGGTTTTGACATGGCCGCAACCGAGCATTATCCTATTTCGGCTAACAACCGTGGCAAAGTTTTGTTTGCCGGTTATTTGGGAATTTACGGCAACACAGTTATTATTGATCATGGTTATGGTTTAGAAACACTGTATGGACATTTAAGCTCTATTGGTGTTGCCGTGGGTGATATTGTGGAAAAGGGCGCTATTATTGGTAATTCGGGAGCTACCGGTTTAGCCGGTGGTGATCATTTACATTTTTCTATGCTCATTCAGGGTGTGCAGGTTAACCCTATTGAAATGTGGGATCCTCACTGGATTGAAGATCATATTTATTTGCGTTTGGGAAAAGAGCTGTTTAATTGATTATGTAGTTTGCGCCGCCCTCTGCTGCATTATTTTATTTTTTTAAATAAATCTGGAAGCCATCTATTAGATGACGTCCTCACCATTGCTGGTAGAAAGTCTTATGGGTGGTAAGGTGAGGTCTTAAAGGTGGGCTGCAGATTTATTTAAAAAAATAAAATAATGCAGCAGAGGGCTGTTTTTTTCTTTATGATCCTTAACTCTCTTACTAGCCAATTTTTAAAAACCTACTTCAAATTCTTTCCGGTATCGGCATCATCGCAGGGCTACGCTGGTTTTGATGGTGAGTATGGAGATTATTCGGATAAAAAAGTAAAAAAGTTTTGTTTAGAGCTGCGCGGTATTTTAGAAAAACTGAAAAAAATTCCTCAAGAAGTAGATGTCGAATTGCTTGCGCGCAAAATAAAACATATTTTACTGTATACCGAAACTCTTAAAACTTATACCAAAAATCCGGTAGAGGTTGTGAGTGAAGCTTCCGATGGGCTGTGGGTGTTAATGATGCAAACGCATCGTAGTAAAAAGGAAAAAGTAAGCGCTCTTGTATCTCGTTTAAATAAAATCCCCAAATTTTTTGATGAAGCAAAAAAATATACCAAACGTCCCGTGCGTTTATGGAAAAAAATTGCCCTCGAAGATTATAGTGGTTTTATTGATTATTTAAAGAATGTGATTGCGCCGTACTTGAAAGAGCAAAAAGTAAAGGGAGTGGATGGTAAAATTAAAAAAGCGGTGTTGGCCGTAGAAAATTTTGCCAATTTTCTTAAAAAAATAAAAGGTGAGCAAAAAAGTTTTGCTATTGGAGCCAAATATTTTGCGATTATTTTAGAAAATTTTCACGGTTTTAACGAAACACCCAAAGAACTTTTTGATTTGGGTCTTGCTCAAATGGACGAGCTTAAACAAAAGCTGGCACATCAGGCCCAAACAATTCGGCCGGGTAGCTCGTGGGAAGCGCTTGTGGAAGAATTTAAGAAAGATGTTCCTCAAAACTCCAATTTGGTAGAAGTGTATAGGGAAAAAGTAGAGGAGATTAAAAAGTTTTTGGTCGACAAAAATTTAGTGACTCTGCCGCCGCAGGAATCGCTGCGTGTTATTGAAACGCCGTCCTTTTTACAAAGTTCTATTCCATACGCTGCTTACTCGGCACCCACAATGCTGGCGCGTGATGCTACCGGCAGTTTTTTTGTAAGCCCTACGCGGGGTGATCAGGAACTTTTAGAGGAACACAATATTCATGCTTACCCGCTTACTACCTTGCACGAAGCATATCCCGGGCATCATTTACAATTTTCTATTCAGCGGACGCTAATGTCTCCTATACGGAAAATTTATGATGTAGCAAGCTACTATGAAGGATGGACGCTTTATTGCGAAGAAATGATGGCGGAAGTGGGCTATTACACGCCGGTGATGCGGCTTTTTCAGCTTAAAGATCGTTTGTGGCGCGCATGCCGTATGGTGGTGGATGTGGGCATGCAGTGTATGAATATGACAGATGATGATGCTGTAAATTTTTTGGTAGAGCATGCCAAACTATCGCCTGCTGGTGCACGTGCGGATGTGAATTGGTATACACAATCGCCCACCACGCCACTGTCGTATTTAGCCGGTGCGCTAAAAGTAAGAAATATCCGGGAACGCTATTTGGAAAAAGGGCATAATTTTTTTGAATTTCATAATTCCTTCCTTAGCTATGGAGCTATCCCATTGAATTATATAGAAAATTTTTTAAACACCGCGTTATGAATGAATGACCATTCATTTTTTTGTTGCCTTTTTAAGCCTGTAAGGTAGACAATCGATACACTTAAATTAAAGCTCTAAAGTGGGTGGTGGATCCACTTTTGATTTTTAATTTTGTCCATTCCCCCTTGCGTGGCAAGGGGATAAGATTTTGTAACGCTGCCCAGCACGGTGTGCTGGCCAACTAACAAACTCTAAGGAGGTTTTCATGAATGCAATTTATGGAATTTTTCAATCGGCTCCGGTTCCTGCGGCATTGGGAATTGTGTTGGCTGTTTTGGCTTTAGGTTATAACGGTGCCCGTCTTATTTTATGGACACTGCTTGGAGCTATTGCTCTGGTTGGCTTTGGCGCTCCTGTGCCAGTACTCATCGGTTTTGGCGCCATTGCTCTTATCTTTAATACTCCTGCCAGACGTGCTCTTTCGGGTGTGATCATGAAGGTGATGAAAGACTTCATGCCAAAAATCTCCGAAACCGAACGTACCGCACTAGATGCCGGTGTAACCTGGATTGAAAAAGATCTTTTCTCCGGAAAACCCGATTTTAATTCCATCTTAACAGAACCTTATCCCGATTTAACTGCCGAAGAAAAAGCGTTTGTTGAAGGACCTGTTAATAAATTGTGTCAGGTTGTGGACGATTGGGCTGTATGGCGTGACCGTGAATTGCCCAAAGCAGCTTGGGATATCATTAAGAAAGAAAAGTTTTTGGGCATGATTATTCCCAAAGAATATGGCGGTTTGGGTTTTAGTGCTCTGTGTCACTCCGAAGTGATTCAGCGTTTAGCAACCCGTTCAATCCCTGCCACCATTACCGTAATGGTTCCTAACTCCTTAGGACCTGCCGAGCTTTTAATCCACTACGGTACCGAAGCTCAAAAAAGAAATTTGTTACCTAAGCTTGCAAGCGGTGAAGAAATTCCCTGTTTTGCTTTGACTGAACCTACTGCTGGTTCGGATGCGGGTTCCATGAAATCCACTGGTACACTTTTTAAAGATGCCAGTGGTAAATACAAAATCCGTTTAAACTGGAACAAACGCTATATTACCTTAGCGGCCATCTCCACCACATTGGGTTTGGCGTTCCGCTTACTCGATCCCGAAAAACTTTTGGGTAAAGGCGAAGATTTGGGCATTACTTGTGCTCTTATCCCTTCCAATACCAAAGGTGTTGTGTTGGGCCGTCGCCACGATCCTTTGGGTGTTCCTTTCTACAACTGTCCTACTCAGGGTAAAGATGTAGAAATTGATGCCGAAGAATGTATCCCCGGTGGTATTAAAAACGCCGGCAAAGGCTGGGAAATGCTTATGGAATGCCTCGCTGCTGGTCGCGGTATTTCGCTTCCTGCGCAAAGCACTGGTACTTCCAAATTGGTTACCCGCGCTGTAGGCAATTATGGTGTTATCCGCAAACAGTTTGGTGTTTCTATTGGTAAATTTGAAGGTATCGAAGACCCCATGGCTCAGATTGGTGGTTTTAATTACATTCTTGAAGCCATGCGTAAATTTACCTTGGGCGCTTTGGATAAAGGCATTAAACCTCCCGTTATTACGGCGATGGCCAAATACAATGCTACCGAGCTCTCTCGTAAATCATTAGTACATGGTATGGATATCTTGGGCGGTGCGGCTATCTCGCGCGGGCCTCGTAACCTCTTAGCTCACAGCTATATTGGTGCTCCCATTGGTATCACCGTAGAAGGTGCTAATATCATGACCCGTACACTCATCATTTTTGGCCAAGGTGCTCTTCGCGCGCATCCTTATGCGTACCAAGAAGTAGCCAGCGTAGAAAAAGGTGATGTGGCTGGTTTTGATAAAGCTTTCTGGGGACATATTGGTCACGTGGTGCGCAACACTTTCCGTGCTGTTCTCCTCTCGGCTACTCGTGGTTATCTTTTCCGTCCTCCTGTTGGTAAAGGTGTTGGCCGTTACTATCAAAAACTGGCTTGGGTTTCGGCTTCGTTTGCGATTTTGGCTGATATTGCCATGGGAACTTTGGGTGGCTCACTCAAAACCCGCGAAAAAGTAACCGGTCGTTTTGCTGATATCCTTTCGTGGTTGTACATGGGAACTGCGGTTCTCCGTCGTTATGCTGCCGAAGGTTATCGTAAAGAAGATCTTCCGTTTGTGGACTACAGCATGGATTATGCTTTTGCCCGCATTCAAGAAGCTTTTGACGGACTCTACGGAAACATTGGTAGCGTGATGGGCCCTGTATTTGCTGGTCCTGTGCGTGCCTGGAGCCATTTTAATAGCCTGGGTAAAGAAGCTAGTGATAAGTTAACTCATAAGTTAGCAACACTCATTCAAAAAGATGGCGAACAACGCGACCGTATGGTGGAAGGTTTATTCTTTCCTCAAGGTGCCGACGAAGGTTTAACTCGTTTGGAACATGCGTATAAAGCCATTATTAAGGCTATGCCCATTGAAAAGAAAATTTTCAAGGCCATCAAAGCAAAAACAATCAAACGTAACAAAAATATTGCTCTTCTTTTGGAAAGCGCCCTTAAAGCTGGTGTGATTTCCGAAACCGAAGTAGCCGATTTAAAACGTATGGAAGAATTGCGTTACGATGCCGTGCTGGTTGACGATTACTCTCAGGATGAATACCTGGGCCGCGTTGCCGGACCGGTTGCTAAAACTGCATAAAGATTTTATCTTTGTCCGATTTAGTAAGGTTTTCTTTTAAAATCCCTCTCTGTTGAAAAGCAGAGAGGGATTTTTTTTATTTATTTAATGACTATTCGTTGACGAAGAAGAAGGGGAGCAATATTATTGGATAATTATTTATCCAATATGATTTTGCCTCCATACGATCTTAATAAGCCTCTTGTTTACTTTCATATAGGCGAGCTGAATTCAAAGGTGCCCGTTCGTCGTGTACAAGAAGATACATTATGGGTTGATTATAACCGTGATCTTTTTTTACAGCGCGAGTTTGAATGTTTTATTGTGCTGGAGAATGGACGGGGAATTTATAGTTTTATTGGCGAAGTGCTGTCGTTTGGCCCTGTAGAAGAAGCTAAAGTGGATATTGTGGGGATTCGGGTGATGCCCGGCACTTCAAAAATTGTAAACCGTCGAGAGTATGTCCGATTAGATCAAAATATACAGGGCAATATAGAAGTTAAATTGGGTCATCAGATTGTACCTTGTAAACTTATTGATTTGAGTGCTAACGGCGTGCGTTTGGAAATGGGTAAAGAATTTGTCGATTATAATGCTTATTATCATTTAAGATTTCAGAGTGATTTTATTAATAAAATCGAATTTGAAACGGCTTTTAAAATTATTCATACTTTTAAAGAGGATTCTCTAAATCAAAGTACTTACGGAGCTGTATTTTTAAAGGATATTATTTCTTCTAAAATTGTAGCTATTACCGAGGCTAAACAGAGAGAAATAAAGCGTTGGATTGATTATGTGATGATTGACAGAAAGAAAAAGGCTCATTTACACACCATATCTCCTGCATAAAAGCATCTTGAACTGTTTCTGATAAAATGCGATAAAGTGGTTTCTGGGATTCTTTAAAATAAAAAATAAAACAATTACCGAGTTAAGCCGACTGGACCCGGCAAAGCCGCACCTTTATATCCAAATTGGAAATTTTAAAAGCTGTGTCACAATTCGGCGTACGGATGCTACCACCATTTGGGTTGATTATAGCCGCGATCTTTTTTTACAGCGTGAAATAGACAGTTTTGTGGTGCTTAAAAACGGTGAGGGTATTTTTGCATTCACGGGTGAAGTTCTTAACTTTGGGCCTGTAGAAGAAGCTAGGGTTGATATTGTGGGTATCCGCGTTATTCCAGGTACCGGTAAAACCATCAATCGTCGCGAGTATGTGCGTCTTGAAAACGGTTTTAGCTGCAACATGATTTTGACTCATTTGGAGCAAAAGCTTCAAGCCTCTCTTATTAATTTAAGTGCCAATGGAGCCTGTTTAGAAACCGATAAAAGTTTAAGCATGGATGATTATTTTGAAGTGGAGTTTAAAAGTAATTTTTCACGCCCCATCCATTTTAAAACGGCTTTTAAGGTTATTTATGATGATATCAACCCACAAAATAACAGGCATCAACTAGGCGTTGTATTTCTTAAAAATGTGGAATCTAGCCAAATTTCATCTTTGTCCGATGTGAAGCAACGCGAACTGGTGCGCTGGATTGATTATGCCATGATTGAACGGCGTAAAATTGAAAACTTTAAGCACGCCCACGTCTAAAACTCCAAGCAACAATTCAAAAGATTTACCGATAAATTGACTCAATTTGGGCATTGATTATGACGCGTTACGTTATTTGTTTTTATTGTGATGCGTAGCATTCTCAGTTAAGTATTTTGATTAGTTTTGGGGGAGGGGGTCGGCCAAATTTCTTGGGATATTTCACATGGCTGACGGGGTAATTTATTACAAAAAAGAGGATGCCGAAAGCATCATCCGCGCATTTGCCACTTTGGCCGAAGAAGCGGGTTTATCGGATGAAAGCCGCCGTCTTTTACAAAATTTAGACGGGCCGCTGGATAGCTATAATCAAGATGATGCCTTGGGCGTTATTGATGCATCCTTTTTTCAAGAACTGAATCCTTCCAGTTATGCTTGGCGGCTGTGGGAAACACTCACCTTTATTTACGATGCCGATCATCCGCTTACCTCAGAAGATGTGGTGAGTGATAGCGACCTGCGTCATTTAGTACAAAATTTTGATATTGATCCTGCCTCATTGCTTTTAAATATTCCCGGTTATTTTATAGAGCATCCCGAAGATTTTGAAACAGCCAGTACTGTTGTTTATTCTGCAAAACCGGCAGATGTGCCACAAGCCATCAGCGGTTTTTCTCCAAATGCAAAAGAGGTGCTTAATAATTCGCCTCCTCCTTCTTATCCGCCGTCTACAATTTTTATTGATGTATCCAATATTGTGGATGGTTCGGCATATTTTTACGAAGAACAATGTACTTTTGTAGGATGGGATGACATGCCGCCTGTTTTAGATGTGTTATTTGCGTATTTAAATAGCCAGAATAATTTTGATTGGCACAACCCACAACCCTATGTCCTTACACTAACAGAATGGGAAATGGCGGTAGTTCAACATGGAGCAGAATATAATTTAGATGCTCACAATAGCTGGCATACTTTACTCGATATCATTTCGGCCGAAAGTACTTGTTTAGAATCTCTTATCCCGGGTGATCTTGTTGATTTAAGCCCCGATGATTATGTTTTAACGTACCAAGGTGTGGATGCTTATGTAGAGGCGCCTCAAGATTTTTATATCCCTGTTTCTCAAATAGAAAGTGTCATTCCCGCTACTTGTGATGATAAAACTGATTTTCCGGCCGATATTCAAAGTGTGGGTGTGCAGGCAAGTGTAATTGTGCGTGGTAATCACCGTATCGACTTAACACCCAAGCGCTGGTGGTTGCCGTCACAAATGCTGTATGTAGATATTTTAGACGGAGCCACTTTTTCCGTAAATTCTCAAATTCAAAGCAATGAACTTGAGTTCGATCCGCAAACACCCACAGTTTATCTCCATAATGTATTTTTAAATTCACATCTTCTTGCTAGTGCTCTGGATATAGAAATGAAAGCGTTGCAGGTAAGTTATGATGCCTCTGGCGATAACGGGAAATTGTATTTGGTTTTAGATAGGCACGATTATGATGATTTGGAACAGAGTGCTGTTTGGAATTTTATAGAAAAAACTTTGGGCGATGCTGGTAGCTGGCTGGCCGATAAAGTAGGAGCGTATAACACCCTGATTAAAGTGGATGTGACAAGCCTTGTTGAAACACTGTTGGGCAAAGAGGCCGCCGCTTCTCTTTTAAACGATGATGGCACGTTAAAAGCCAATATTACGGTTAACGATTTGATGGCTGCCTTGCAAGCCAGGCTTGCTCTGCCGGCCGAGGAACCACAAGAAGGATTTTGGACTGATCTTCAACATGACGTTGTCACTCAAGTAGAAGAAGAAGGTCTTGATTTGCTGCCTAGCATTACCTCTACCGTTGCTCTTTATGATGTGAATGCTACCTATTTTCCCGAAGGCGATCCCTCTTGTACGCCACCTTCTAACACCGAAGGTTTTCATATCACGTCACTTACACTCAATAACGGGAGCATTCATGCCGCAGGTACTTTGCCCGCTGCTTTTTTAGTGGATGGTGTTTTTCCCGTCACATTAGAAGGTTTTTATATCGACAACCAAGGTAATCGTCGTGATTTTGAAATCACAAAAGACAAACCTTTGTTGGCTAAGGTGATTGTTAATGCCGATAAAAAGCAGGCTTATATCACCATTACCGGCGAAGATATTCCGCTACCTTTGCAAGTTGCTTTAGGTTCTACGCACGGAACGGTTGATCCATTAGTGGTGGATGTGCCGGGTATTGAGACCGGTTCTATTGATTTAACAGGGATTGATCGCCTCGCTCATCACGGAAATACACTTAACCTTGAAACTTCTGTGGAGTGGCCTACTTTTGATTTAACAGATTTAGCGTCTAACAATTGGGTGGCACAAATTCATTATGCCTTAAATGTTTTATTTAAGGAAAAACCCGAAAGTAACAACCCGGCTTCTTTTTTGGCTGTTTCTACCGCCGGTGATGTGATGATGGACAACAGTTTTACCGCACAGGGAAGTGGCGATCTTGCTGTAGCAGCACACATTGCTGCCGATCAGGAGCAAACTGTAGATGTTCATGATGGTTCGTATGCTTTTTATATGGACGATTCCCAAAATTGGGGTGGAACTGTTCATGCCGTAACTGAGGCCAGGCAAGGAAAAGCGGGTTTACATCTAGGCAGTACGGTTGCGGTTTACGATGACGACCAAACTCTTCATCTGTTGCCGCGGCTTGATGCCGTTTCAAGCCTGGGTATTGCGAGTCATCCTTTTCATTTTGGTATTACCGAGGGAGAAATGGTGTTTAGCCCCAATGGTCCATTGACGGCAGCGGAATTAAGTTTTGAAAGGCCCCTTGGTTTTTACACGCAAAATTTAGATTTGCCCATTTACGATAATCAAAAACAAATTTTAGGCGAGGCCCATTTGGGTGCTACTCATGGTTTAATAAAAGGCAAATGGTCGGTGGGTGGTGCACGGCTTGCCGATATTGTGAATACCGATTTGTATGGTAACGGGGGTCTTACTTTGTATCAGGGTTTGGGCATTGATGTAGAAGCCGGTCCCCAGGCTCATTTTGTGGCCTATAGCGGCACAGGATTATCGCTTGAGATAGGTGGTATTAATTTGGCCGATGGTATGCCCGGACTTTTATTTAATGGGTCTATCGGGGCGGGTATTCATGCCCTGGGTCGTTTTGATCAATTTTCATGGAACGATGTTTCTTTTGAGTCCCGTTTTTATGATTTGAATGTAAGGCTTGAAACTCCCGGTGTGAGGGCCCGCGCGTATGCAAGGCCCATTACTCTTGACGGTCTGGTAGCCCTTAATGATTTTCATGGTCCGTCTCCCGATGAAGCACATGCTGAGGAAATAGAAAGTTTAACGGCCGAGATAAACTCCGCGCTGGGTAAAGATGGAGAAGAGGTGCTTGCTGCACAAGATTTTGATGTAAATGATGCAGCCAAGCTTGCGGCCAGTGTAGAGCGTTTTATGCTCACCTTAGAAAAAGGCGGTATTGACTGGAAAGGTGAGTTTCCCACACGTATTATTCACGATACGGAATATCTGATTGTTCCTCTCAATCCCGATAAACCCAAAGGCGTTAAAATGCTTATTCCCCTTATGCATTATGTAGATCAAGGTCATCGCATTTTGGGTGAAAAATACAAACTCTCTACTTTTGATATTGAACTCACGCGTCCTATTTATATTGAAGTTTTGGGAGGCATTAAGATTCCACTCAATGGACTAAAGCTAGCGACCCGCGCACAACCTTTTACCCGCCGCGAAAAACGCGGTGAGGTGGTGGATTTGGTTTATAGTACAGGTGATGTTCTTACTGTAAAATTTTATGATGATGCTCTTACACGTCTTTCCCCCGACGCCTTGCTACGCACTTCCGAACGCATCATGCATTATCAGCCCCATAGTTATGAGATTTTGCGTTTAAACGGCCATCAAGTAACTCCCGATCATCCTCGTGCCACTGAGCTCATGGCCCAATCCAAACCCGTATCGGCCAAAATTATTCCGTTTGTCAGTACTTTTGTTGTTAGCTGGGGAGATAACAATATTAATTGGGCGCGTGTAGAAATTTTTCAATCCGATTTAGAAAATCTTTCGGATGAGGAAAAACAAAAAAAGATACGCGACATTATTTTGGGTAACGATCCCACTCGTTTTAGAGTGCTTTCGCTGAACGTAGAACGCAGTCAGCTGGAAGAGGTTGAAGAAGAGAGTAGGGTAACACCGGAAATGAAGGCGTTTCAAAAAGCTTTGGCGGCGAGGGTTCCTTTGTCGCTTACTTTTGTTCCCGAATTGGAACGCGTATTTATGAAGGTGGATGGTCGTAATTTAACGGTGGATGTGGCCGATTCGCATTTATATGCATCGGGTCTGTTTGGTTTACGAGATGCGCTTAAGGAAGAAGTGGCTAAAGGGAATTATACCGTTGTGGCCTATGAAGATGAACAAGGCAATTCCTTAACGGGCGACGCGCTTACAGGGGGTGCCCAACAACATGTGAAAGAGGCTCTTCTTTCCGGAAATTTTTGCGGCATTAAATTGGAAGACCGCAATGCCTATCAACGCGGACGGCATGTGCTGGTGGCTAAAGTTGGAATTTTGCGCCTTAATGTTTTAGGGCTTTTGGATTTTGTGGGATTTTTTCAAACAAGTGGACCTTTGGATGAATTTAACAAAACGTTCTACAAAAAATTAAAAGAAGAACACGGTATTGATATTCCTCGTAACACGGTGCCTACCAAGCTTGAAGAGTTGGTAGTGTTTGTAAAAGCCTTGGTCGATTTATTTACAGCTGAAGAGCCGTCTCTTGTTTCTAAGGAGAGTATGCCGGATGGGAAGATAGAACCAAAAAATGATGATGAAAAAGCCCGCCAAAGTTTTTTTGTAGGTATTTTAGGCGTTATTGTTGATTCGCTTGCAGTTCATTTGGATGATGCTGTGATCAACTCGGCTAAATTAGAGAGTGAAATGGTGGTGGGTTTGGGAGATGCCGGAGCGGTTCATATTTATCCCGACGGGCCTTTTACCTTAACAGGAGGTGCTAATATTCATGTGCGGGGCGATGAGAGTACGCGCGGATTTATTAGTTTAGCCGGTCGTAGCAGCGAAGCCCTGCCGCGCTTTGAGGTTGATTTACATAATCCCAACACCATGCATTTTACCGTGGAAGATATGCATAATTTATGGGTGGCTGCTGATTTTATTAACGGTATGGATAAAGTTCCCCAAATTTCATTTACGGTGGATGATGCGCAGGTTTCGGGTCCGTTAGAATTTGCCTTTGCCGACGACAGAAGTAACGAGGAGGATGCTCATTTTAGAGCCGAAGCAGGTAGCTTTGTGCGTGGTAATATTCGTTACGATTTTACACCGGTATATGATGACGAAGGAAATTTTGTGGAGCATAGGCACCATACGTACATTAATTTTGATGGTGAGAGTGTTAATTTGGAAAATGGTCGTTTGTATTTTACGGCCAGTGCCAAACAAAACGAGAGCCCTAATCGTTTGGCCGGTTTTTTTAACGCGGGAGAAAAATTTAAAATTCACGACGGTACAATGGATTTTTCTTTTAATGTTCATGTGCCCCAGGAGGGTGAAGTTTTAGATCCGGAGGCTACCCTTATTACCGATACAGTCATGGATATTGATTTACCGTTTACTCAACAAAACGGTCATCTGGTTCTTAGTTTAGGCGGACAAAACCGTAATCTTAATCTCAAGGATATGGATGTGGCCGGTGGCCATATTCGTGTGCATACAAAACCCTACTATCGCGAACCCGATCATGTTCTGTTAGGAAATTTCCCGGAATTTCTATACGAGTTTGATGATATTAACGCAGCCCTCGACATTCCCAGCGACAGGCGTATTGAAGCGCTCAATCTCCATCTAGATCCTGCCGTTACCAATGTGGCTTTAACCGGCGACGGCACTATCCGCCTCTTTGGTCCCGAAGGTGGCATCACAGCCACACCAGGTGGCACTCCTTTATCTGTGACGCTTACGGGTCCGGTGGTGGTGCCTATTTCAAAAGCTGGTGTAGAAGGATTTTTAAAAATTGATGAGTTGGTTGTTAATATTAGTGATCTGCAATTTGAAATGGCGCCCGACCCTCTTAATCCCAACAACATCATTCCCACTTTAAAAAACTTTGTGGGTTCTATTGCGGGGCAGGGCAGTGTTCAGGCCACTTATCAAAATACCATGCCCAATGGAAACACGGCAGGTCTTGTTATTCCGCCGCAACCATGGCGTTTGGCTAATCAAGAAACTACCGTCAGTTTTAGCAACATGAACGACTGGAGCAGTCTAGCTGCCGAGAACGATGGTTTTGGTTTAAGTATTGGGCCCAAAGGGCATCTACTTTTTAATCTTCAATTGGGCCACACCACGCTTGAAAATGGAGAGGTCACCATCGACAACATGGATTTATCGACTACATTAAGCCCTTATTTTAAAAGCCTGGTAGAAGGTTTACTTCAGTCTACAGCCCGTGTGGGGCTTCATTTAGAGGGTGCCAAGGTGGATGTACTTTCTCTCCTTCAAGGCCTTGGTACTGTAGGTTCTTCTCAACCTGATAAACCATAAAAATTTCAAATTGAGAAAAAACTCATTTTAACGCAACGCATCTATAAAATACTCAATTATTTCAACTATTGGTTATGTCTAAAAATTGGCACAGGGGTTGCTGTATATACCTTTGGTGCAAAAACTTTTATCCAACCTGCGATTGATAAGCCTGGGGCTCTTCCTGATGGTGAGTGCCTGTATGGGAGCCGATAGTAATGGATTGGGGGGCAGTCCTAATTCCAATAGATATCCGGGAGCACCTATTGTTCCATCAAAAGGGGGACAGGCTACCGAATTAATAGGCGTGGATATTCCTCTTCCGGTAGCTAAAGCTACTAAAGGTTATGTAGATCCTACCAGTATTCGCATGGGCACTGCAGACGAAATACAGGATGACTATGCCGATGTTGTGAATAATTATGTAGAGGAAAACGATTTGTCTTCCGATACCAACTTAATTGTGGCTCAAGGTACAGATGGGGAATTTACCTTTTGTATTGATGAAAATAATTGTTCTACCGAGCAAGTGGTAGATGGCTGGTTTATTAAAAGTGTGGCCGATCTTAATTATGGCGAGGCTGTTAAAATTTCTTATGCCACCGAAGCTCTAGAGGAAGTGGCTATTAAAGTAACACTCAACGAGCCTAAACCTTACTTGGCTAAAACAAGCTACACTGTAGATATTTCAACCAGTATCCATACCGTGGATGCCGCAGTAGGAATATCGGCGGGCCAAGTCATGTTTAATGGAATAAACGATAATAACGAGCTTGCTGTAATGAGCGTCCCGGTTCACGGTGGTGTAGTTGAAAGTGTTATTCCACTGAATTCACCGCTTCATAATATTAAATGTGCCCAAGATATGACTTTTTGTATGGGTTATAGCAATGAAAGTGGTGATTTGGTGAGGGTGAATCGTGATAAAACAACGGAAAATATTCACTTAACGCCTTTTGCCACTTCCGAGTTTGCTATTTCTCCCGATGGCTACCGTGTAGCACAGGAAGCACGTACTACCTTTATGGGTAAACAATACTCGCGCATTGCTATTGGTTATACCAGCAGCGCATATGGAAGTGCTGTGTATATTCATCAAAACAATCGTCAAGTTTTAAGTCGCAGTTTTATTTGGAATGATGAAGATAGCCTAATTGTGATAAGCCATTACGGTAATGGTGATTATAATTTGGAGTACTTAAGTTTAACGACTGATGATTCCATCCGTGTTGGTCCCGGAGTTTTTCTGTTAAGCCCTGTTAAACTTTATTCGTCTACACGCCCCATAGCCAATTTACAATTATGGAATGATCATAAAATTACATATGAGTGTACTAATGAGGCTGCTTCCAACGTTAATATTTGTGTGTTTAATTTACAAACCGCAACAGAAAGTGTTTTGGTAAAAGCTTCCAGTTTGGGTTTAGGGAAAAATGGTGTTAAAATTGCCAAGCATCAATGGAATGCCGATCATACCATTGTTATTTTTGATATTCGACCGTATAAAACCGAGGCCTATACACCTGAAGATTATGATAAGTTTTTACTGGGTGCCTATAATGCAACCACACAGAAAAACACAATTTTAAAAGAAGGCTTTTGGCCCTATCCCCATCCTATAACGCCCAATTTAGCAGCCTATGTAGCCCTTAACGAAAATGGAAAGCCGGTGATTGGGGTGCTTAATCTTAAGCACTATCCAGAACTTAAATAAAAAGCTTGAGTCTTGAAAGTACTTTCAAGATGTGATTTATAAGACTTTCACATGTCGAAGAAAAATATTTTTACAAATCCGTATCGTGACGGAGACGAAGACCATCTATATTTTACAGATGAAAAAATGCTTAAGCATTTTGCGTCATCGCTTGCCATGGTTGAAAAATATTTTCGTTATACCATGGTTGGGTTTAATAATTTCCCCCCAAAAAAAGGTTTTATGATTGTTGCCAATCACGGTTTTATGCCTTTTGATATGGCACTCCTGATACGTCAAATTTACTTAAAAACCGGACGCCGTGTGCGTATGCTAATGCATAGCCGCACCTGGCGTTTACCTGTATTACGCGAAGTTTTTTTAAATATGGGAGCGGTAGATGCAACTCCCGAAAACGCTGTGCGCCTTTTAAAACGTGGTGAAATTGTGGCTGTATTTCCGGGAGGGGAACGCGAAGGGTTAAGATCGTCGGCGCATAAGTACAAATTATTGTGGGAGGGGCGTACCGGCTTTGCTAAAACAGCAATAGCAGCGGGAGTGCCCGTAGTGCCATGTATGTCGGTGGGTATTGATGATATTTTTTATATTCTCGACCAACCCATGAAAATTTCCAAAAAGCTTTTTCATCGATATTTACCTTTTCCCTTTTTTGTGGGCTTAGGAGGACTTCCTTTTCCACGAAAAATTACAACCCATATTGGGGTACCTATACAACCACCAAAATCAAGTAAGATGGTAACACGGTTTCATCAACAAGTGTGGGCTAGTTCGCAAAAAATGCTGCAAGAAGGTGTAAAAAAACGGCGCTGGTTTGAATAAAAAAATTAATTTTGAACTTTATGATAGTCTTTTTGAGGTGGCCCGCTAGATAGATCTTTTTCTACTACTCCCGAGGACGATTTTACTTTTTTAGGCTCAGTCACGTTTGTGTTTTGAATAACCGGATCTCCTCCTGATACCTGAGCAATATTGCCTTTTTGTATCAGTTTAAATGAGCCAAAAGCAATCCCTATATCAACCCCTTTTCCTTTTGCGGTAAGAGAAAGTGATACATCGCCATTAGTCATTGCTTGGGCGTCTACCGATTTAGCAACGCCGGCATGAGCTTCACTGGTGGCATACGATCCCAGTACTTCGTTAATATCGTGCACATGGGTAAAGGTACCTTCGCCATCGGTAATTTTTGTTTTTCCAAAACTAAGACCACCACCACGGGTTTGTACAATAACATTCACTCGCTGTCCGTTGTCGCAGGTGACGGTACCCGAACCGTCTCCCTTTTTATAAAAAATAGCCCAACTTTTTAATTCAAAATTTAAACGACATTTTGTTTCGGGCTGGGATGTATCAACTTTGGCAAAAACAGGAAGGGTAAATAAGAGAATAAAAGTAGTAATGATGGTTTTCATCATGATTCCCTCTAATCCCGAAAAACGGGATAAGACTATGACAAAACAAATGGATGCAACAATGCATCCATTTGTTTTGTCATAGTCTAAACGTAAGAATCTTCTTTAAGGTCTCTCCTAATTCTTGGTTAGGTGTAGAAGCGCCGGCTGTAAGACCAATGGAAATATTGCCTTGAGGCAACCAGTTTTTACTTTCAATTTGATGTTTTTGCCCAAAAGGCTTGTGCTTAATAAGTGTGGCCGATTCAACGCATTTAGCGCTGTCTATATGGTAGGTAGGCGCAATTTTTTCGGCAATTTCGCATAAATGATTGGTGTTAGAGCTATTATAGCCACCAATCACTAAAATAAGATCAGGTTTTTTATCTTTAAATTCCAAAATGGCATTTTGACGGTCTTGTGTAGCATTACAAATGGTGTCAAATGACATAAAATGATCTTTTAAATGATCATTTCCAAATTTTTGCACGAGTGTGTCTTTAATCATGCCTGCAATTTTAAGAGATTCGGAAGACAGCATGGTGGTTTGATTGGCTAGGCCAATTTTATTTAAATCGGTATCGGGATCAAATCCATCCGACATGCATTTGGCAAATTTTTGTAAAAATTCTTGTTTATTGCCGCCTTTTACAATGTAGTCGCATACATACTGAGCTTCGGTTTCGTTAAAAACCACCAAATATTTACCACCTTTAAAGGCAGCCACACGCGAGGTAGTGGCTTCGGTTTCTTCATGAAAATATTTACCGTGTACAATGGCCGTAAAACCTTCCTTGGCATATTTTTCTACCCGTTTCCAAACTACAATTACCGAAGCGCAAATAGTGTCTACCAGTTCACATTTTTTATCGACAAGCTGAGAGAGTAGCGATGTTGTTGTGCCAAAAGCGGGTACAATCACTACGTCGTTTGGGTGTACATCATCCAGTTCTGCACTTTTATAAGGCCCCGACAAAAATTTAACACCCATGTTGATGAGATTGGTGTTTACTAAAGGGTTGTGAATAATTTCGGTGGTGAGATAAATTTTTTTATCGGGATAACGTTTACGGGTTTCGTAGGCTAGTTCCACGGCACGGTCTACTCCATAACAAAAACCAAATTCACGGGCCAAATGGATGGTAATAGTTCCAAAATTTTTACTGTAACCGGCGCTTTTAAGCTCTTCAATAATATCGCTGTGATAAAGGTCTTTTAAGTCTTCTTTAATATCGTTTTTTAAACCAAAGCCCTTCCGGTTCATTTTTAGCTCTAAAATAGCCTCATTACTCATGGCGGCAAACTCACATAATAATGCTGGAAAATCAAGCGAGGTTTGTATAAAAAAAGGCCCATGACCTATCTTGCTAACTTAAACGATCTTGAGTTTAACCTCTTTGAATTCTTGGATATTTCCAAAATTTTGGCACTAACGCCGTATGCCGACCACTCGGTGGATATGTATAAAATGGTGCTTTCTGAAGCTCTCAAATTTACCAAAGATACCTTAGGACCCTTAAATCCCGTGGGCGATAAGCAAGGGACCAAGCTTGAAAATGGCATGGTAAAAGTGCCCGATGGTTTTAAAGAGGCCTTTCATACCTATGCTCAAAACGGTTTTATAGGAATGGATGTAAATCCTGAGTGGGGCGGACAAGGTTTGCCTCTTTTTATTACGGCAGCCTGCTGCGAATTTTTTTCGGGAGCGAATTATTCTTTTTTTATGTATCCCGGTTTAACACGCGGTTCGGCTCATCTTATAGAAACATTTGGAACCCAAGCCTTAGCGCGCAAGTTTTGTCATAAAATGTACGCTGGTGAATATTCGGGGACCATGTGTTTAACCGAACCCCAGGCCGGTTCTGGTTTGGGCGATATTAAAACCAGCGCTACCCCTCAAGAGGATGGTACGTATCTCATTCGCGGTAACAAAATATTTATCTCGGGCGGCGATCAAAACATGACGGACAATATCATCCATCTTGTTTTAGCTCGTGTTGTGGGGGATGCTCAGGGTACCAAGGGTATTTCTCTTTTTGCTGTGCCAAAAATTTGGGTTAATGAAGACGGTAGCTTGGATAAGCCCAACGATGTTAGCTGTGTGAATGTAGAGCATAAAATGGGCATTAAAGCTTCCGCTACCTGCTCACTTAATTTTGGAGAAAAAGGTACCTGCCGTGGTTATCTTGTTGGCGAGCAATCAAAAGGCATGAGCTATATGTTTCAGATGATGAATGAAGCCCGCATTATGGTGGGCGTGCAAGGGATGGCTATTGCCTCCAGCGTGTATCTTAACGCCTTAAATTATGCCCGCGATCGTACTCAGGGTGGCAACACTATTGTGAATCATCCCGATGTGCGTCGCAATTTGATGTATATGAAAGCTATCAGTGAAGGTTTGCGTGCCATGCTCATGGAAGCGGCTTTTATGGGCGATGTAGCCAAGTATTCAAATGATGCTGCCCAAAAAGCTAAGGCGCAAAACCGCATTGATCTCCTTACGCCTGTTTACAAAGCCTATTCGTCCGATATGGGCTTTAAAGCTACCGAAATAGCCATGCAGGTGTATGGCGGTTATGGTTATATTAGCGAATATCCCATTGAGCAATACATGCGCGATGCAAAAATTGCCTCGTTATACGAAGGTACCAATGGGATTCAGGCCCTCGATTTATTGGCGCGCAAATTGCCATCTAAAAATGGCGAGATGTTTCGCGAACTCTACGAAGAAATATCTGCTTTTGCCTCATCACTCTCTACAACTCCCGAACTTGAAAAAGCAGGCAAGGCTTTAAAAGAGGCTAACGATACCTTGGGTTCGGTTGTGATGAAATTTGCCGAATGGGGTATGGGAGGCGACCGTATTACGCCACAATTGGGAGCTACACCCTTTTTGGAAATTTGCGGGCATGTGGTGGTAACCTATGTGTTGCTTCGTCAGGCCGTGGTATGTCTTAAAAAAACGGGCCCCGCGTATACGGCTAAAATTCAAACCGCACTCTTTTTTGTAGATGAATTTTTACCTTTAGTACGTGCGCGTGCCAAATCCATTATCAATGGATCTAAAATTCCTATGGATGTGGAGTTTTGATTCCTTTTTAAAAAATAATGTGAAAATTTTAACCCTGGGTGTAATCAAAACCTGGTTGTATTTATTTTTTTGAAAAAAAGAGGCCTATTTATAAGATGACGCCTTCACCATTTCTGTGAAGACAGCGTATTGTGCTTGTGGAGTGAAGGCTTTAAGGTAGGGCTTCATTTTTTCAAAAAAATAAATACAACCAGGTTTTGATTAATAACCTTGGAGGTTTGCGTGAAAAAGAAATTTTTATGCTTAAGCGTTCTCGTTAGTTTTGGCTTTATCTCCTGCGGCGAAGGCCCCCGTCCTCAAAATAGTTATAGTTATTCCGATCAAAACGGATCTGTTACTAACCAACAATCGCAAGAAAACCGTAAAAAAATTAAAAATAAAGAAGGCGTTCGTCTTACCAATTATAAAACCAACGGGTACAATTTATATGCTGTAGATACCGATATTAAAATTGGTGAAATGGTGCAGGAGCAGCAGATGAAGGAATTTAAGCGTAAAAAGGTGGCTATTGACCCACCCGAATATGCTGCAGTTAAAACGCGCATTGAAAATATTGTTAAAAAAATTGCTACTGTTTCCGATAAGCCTAATTTCCCTTACGAAGTCCATATTTACGATAAACCCGATGTGGTGAATGCTTACTGTTTACCAGGAGGAAAAATTGGCGTGTTTACGGGACTTTTTTCTAAAGACAAGGGGCTTATTAATCCGGCTAATGATGATGAACTGGCCGCTGTACTAGGTCACGAAATAGCTCACGCTACCCAGCGCCATGTCACGCGCCGTGCGTCTACCATGCAAAGCTTTGGTATTTTGGGTGCCATTGCCAGTGTGGCCGTAGGGCAAACGGTAGGTGGTGAATGGCAGCAAGGTTTTGATCAAATGGTGAGCTTGGGAGTTAATCTTACTATGCCCAGTTATTCACGTAAGTTTGAGCGAGAAGCCGATCAAGTGGGTTTTTATTACATGACTAAAGCGGGCTATAAACCCGAAGCGGCTATTGACGTATGGAAACGTGCAGCTTCGCGTAAAGATGGTAAAGATTATAATTTCTTTTCGTCGCATCCTTCAAATGGAGAACGGGCTTCTAATTTAGAAGGCTGGCTTGCCGAGGCACACGATATTCAAAACAATCAAAAAATAATTGAAGGTGTCAAAAAGTAATGGGTATGTCCAAATTGGAAAAAATTCTTACAATACTTCAAAGAGAATACCCGCATGCCAAAACAGCGCTTCAATATAGTGATCCGTTTCATTTATTAATTGCTACTATCCTTTCGGCCCAATCTACCGATAAGCAAATTAATGCGTTAACACCGGCACTTTTTAAAAAGTTTGGGACGGCGGCAAAACTTGCCGCAGCGTCTCTTTCTGATATTGAAAAACTGATAAGATCCTCAGGTTTTTATAAAAATAAAGCACGCAATATTAAGGAATGTGCCCAGAAATTGGTGAAAGATTTTGGCGGACGTGTGCCGCAAACCATGGAAGAACTTGTTACTTTACGCGGGGTAGGACGTAAAACTGGCAATGTTGTGTTATCGGAAGCTTTTCAAATAAATGTAGGGGTTTGTGTGGATACACATGTTGCTCGTGTATCACAACGCTTGGGGCTTACTCATCATGCCGATCCACTTAAAATAGAACAAGATTTAATGGCTGCCACTTCTTCTAAAAACTGGAAAAAAGTGACTAATCTTTTAATTACTCACGGGCGAGAAGTTTGTCATGCTCGTAGCCCACAATGCGAAGTATGTGTTTTGCAAAAGGATTGTGATTATTTGAAGAAAAACTAAGCTATTCCAATTCCAAAATACGGCGGTTACGACGGCGCCTACGCACTTTAGGTCCCATGGGAGATTTAGAAATTTCCGTTTTATACAGCATAAAGCTGGCACCGGCCCAAGCTACTAAAACAACGGGGATTAAGTATAAAAATGTTTGATCCATGTTTTTATTTTACCCAGTTAGAGGTTAGTTCCGTTTTCATTCACCGGAAATTTTCAATATTGTAACCGTAAAGTTTTTTTAAAGGGAAGAGATTTTTTCTAAAAATAAAAAATATTTCTTTTAGAAGATTAAAATCCGGGAAACGAACTTACAAATTGTATTTTTACATCGGGAAAAGATTCAACAAACTGCACTTTAGTGTCTGGAAAATCTTGCACCATTTGCCATTCTCCACATTTATCCGGAAAGTTATCCACAGTTTTAACTTTAACATCGGGGAATGCCTGAACAACCTGGACTTTTATGTCTGGGAACGCATCAACAACTTTTATTTTTCCGTACAATTTATGTCCATTATACGAACAAGAGCCTTTATCCACAGATTCGGCGGCAAAAGTGGCAGTGGATAGAAGAAAAAAGAAGAGAGTAAAAAGTATTTTCATTGTTCTTGTTTATCAAAAACATTATCCGACACCAATTATTCTTTTTTAAATAAAAGTGGATGGTGGATAGTGGATGGTGAATGGTGTAGAAGACTTTTATGACCGATTTTGGGGTATCACAGGCCAAGTTAGATGATTTAAAACGCCGGATGGTAGTGCTTAATCTGCATGAATCTGATTTTGAAGAGGATTTTGTGCGCAGTGGAGGGCCTGGCGGTCAAAAAATCAACAAAACATCGGTGGCGGTAAGCCTTTTTCATCCTTCTTCGGGCATTCGTATCAAATGTGCCGAGTCGCGTTCTCAAGCTCTTAACCGTTTTTTGGCCCGAAGGCTCTTGGTGGAGCGTTTAGAAGCCATTGTTTTGGGCAAAAAAGCAAAAATTGTGGCCGAACGCGAAAAAATCCGCCGGCAAAAGCGAAAAAGAAGTAAAAGAGCTAAGGAAAAGATGCTGGCTGGCAAAAAACATCAGTCTGCTAAGAAAAATAACCGCAGTAAATCGTTTACATCCGATTATTAATTCACTAGATTTTTGCCCATGAAGCTCATCTCTTGGAACGTCAACGGTATCCGTGCTATTTGCGGCAAGGGTTTTAACGATTATGTAAGGGATGAAAATCCTGATATCCTTTGTTTGCAAGAAACCAAAGCCGAGCAAAGTCAGATTGATTTGCCCAAAGAAGCGCCTCATTTAAACAGTTATGCCGCTTTCTGGAATAGTTCCAAGGCGCGTAAGGGATATTCGGGTACTGCTATTTTTACACGCGTTGATCCTCTTAATGTTATTTACGACATGGGTATTGCCGAGCACGATCAGGAAGGGCGTGTGCTGACGCTGGAATTTAAAGATTATTATCTTGTGAATGTTTACACGCCCAATTCACAGGAGGAGCTAGCCCGTTTAAAGTACCGTGTTCAGTGGGACATCGCTTTTCTTAACTTTGTAAAAAATCTGGAAAAGAAAAAGCCTGTTATTTTTTGCGGCGATCTCAATGTGGCTCATACCGAAATTGATTTGGCTAATCCCAAAACCAATCGTTTTAATGCCGGATTTACCGATGAGGAGCGTGCAGGTTTTGATAATATTTTAGCGGCTAATTTTGTAGATACGTTTCGCATGTTCAATAAGGAACCTAAAAATTACACCTGGTGGAGTTATAGGATGCAGGCGAGATCCCGGAACGTAGGGTGGCGTATTGATTACTTTTGCGTGTCGGGAAACATGCAAGCTTGTGTTAAAAGTGCCTGTATTCGTGCTAATGTGATGGGGTCGGATCATTGTCCGGTGGGGATTGAGTTAAAGACATGAAAAAATTTCATATTGCTCTTTCGGTCAAAGATATTGAAATATCCGTTCAAGATTATTCTAAGCGTTTAGAGTGTGAACCAACTGTTGTTATTGAGAATGAATATGCACTTTGGCGTACCAACACTCTTAATTTTTCTATCCGGAAAGCTGAAAATCCTGGTACCCTCCGACATGTGGGCTGGGAAGATGATGAGGCAAAAGCATTTGATGCCGAAAAAGACGTGAATGGTATTTTATGGGAAAGATTTACTGAGTCATTACAGGCTCAAGAAATTGAAAATATGTGGCCAGGCTCTCAAAAATGAAACACATTAACATAAAACTCAATGGCCTTAAGCATCGCATTGCCACCTGGGGTTCTCCCAAAAAGCCGAAATTATTCTTAATCCATGGCTGGATGGAAATGGGATCCACTTTCAATTTTTTATGCGAGCATTTAGAGAAAGATTTTTACTGCATAGCACCCGATTTGCGTGGGTTTGGCCATTCGCAACATACCAAAAATAAGCTGGGGTATTTTTTCTACGAATATATTGGCGACGTGCATGCGCTCTTAAATCACTTTTCTCCTAATGAACCCGTCGATATCGTCGGCCACTCTATGGGTGGGAATATGGTGTCTATTTATGCGGGTACTTTTCCGGAAAGGATTCGTCATTTTATTAATTCCGAAGCATACGGCATTATGGACATGCCCGGAGAGTTAGGTCCAGAGCGCATGCGCACATGGCTGGAAGAAGAAATTCATCCTTTTAAAGCGTACAAAACCATCAAAGAAATTGCCGAACGCTTTGTAAAGGCCAATCCTAAATTAAAGCACGAATACGCTCTTTTTTTGGCGCGTCATATGAGCAAAAAGGTGCGCGCGGGTTATCAGATTGCCGCCGACCCTAAGCATAAGGGCAAAAATCCTTATTTGTTTCAGATGCATAATATTATTCCGTTCTGGCAAAAAATCACCGCTTCTTGTTTGCTTGCTGTGGCCCAAGATACTGAAATGGGGAAATGGTTGGGGAATCCTGAAGATGTTTTAAAAGAAGTGGAAAGGCGCCTGTCATATTTTCCAAAAAATTCTCAAAAAATTACGTTTCAAAACTGTGGGCACATGATTCATCACGAAAAACCGCAGGAATTTGCGAATGCAATTAAAAATTTTTTACTCTAATTTTCAATCATTTTAATGGCTAAATCGGCAATGCGTAGGGTGGCGCCAATATGAGATTGAAAGGGATGCTCATGCGGCGGCGGCGTATTTTCAAGAGTTTTTTCCAACAATTCTTTATTAGATATTGGTATACGAGTAATACCAAATAAATCGAAGGCACGTTCCAAACTTTTACCATAGGGTACAAGTTCAATGCTCACCACTTTTTTGCCCACAGCCAAGGCATCCAATAACGAGGTAGAATTATAACCCACTACAGTATTGGCCAAACCCCAAACACTGTACACCGCGCGTTCGGCCTCTAGTACTTTAATTTCTTTCAGTTCATTTAAAAAATCGTCATCGCATTTTTCTAAGGGATGTTGTTTAAAATAAATACTGTCGGTTGGAAAAACTTTTTTAAGACTTTCCAGAATATCCAAAAAAGGATGACGTTCGGGAAAGGGAATGCCGGTATTTACAAATAAGTATTCTACAGGCTGCGATAAAAATAACACACCATTGGATGCAGAAGTTTGCTTTTTAAGGCTTGCCAGCTTTTCAAAATAGGGTTGTCCAGTAATAATAATGCGCTTGGGGTTAAACCCTTCGCGGGTAAAACTTTTGTGGGTGGCTTCGTCCATCACACAAATATAATCGGTCATTTCAAAAAGCTCGCGCGAGGCATTGGTAAAACGGCGGTCTAGATTACTCCACTGGTCTATCACAACAAGGCTTGGAATATTAAGGTTAGAAGCCGTATTGCGAAATACTTGTTCAAACTCGTAATGACTGCTGGTGCCTGTTAATAAAAGTGCCGGTTTTAGGTTTTCAAGTTTTTCAATAACCTCTATGGGTTTTAAACGCAAACCTAATGATACAATGGGCGAGTCAATTTGTGAGGTGTGCTCGCGGGCCCAGCCTGATAGAAAAAAGGTAAAGTTAAAGCGATCGAGATTGTTAAGATGCTGATAAACAGGTAAAACAGCCTGAACAGCGCCTGGGTCGGATAATACAATGGCTATGTGGGGTTTATCGGACATCGGGTTATTGTGGGTGTAAAATGAAATTCAAGCAATATATATTTTTACTTTTTATAATACCGGCTTTTTCTGTGTGGGCGCAGGAAATACCGGGTTCTGCCCCCATTATTAGCGCCCGCATTGAGGAGGTAGAAGACCTTATTCAATTTTCGGGAGTGGAGGAAAAATTAAAACCCTTCATGCCCGAGTGGTTGGAGATTAAAACAGAATTAATAAACCTGAAAGGAAATTTTAATCATACTCCACCAGAAATTGAAGAACGTTTAAACCGTCTTTATTCTCGTATTTATCCTATTTTAGAAAAGCGAATGAAGAGTATGGACCAAACCATAGACGATAAAATGAATAAGCTTCTTGTTATTAATCACATTTCATTTTTGGGTCGTCACGATTTAGTTTTGCATCAATTAACACCTGTTGCCGGACGTTATTGGGGTTTTAGGCCTATGGCCGGTATTCATCATCTTGTTATTCACCACACAGTGAGTGATAGTGTGCCCCAAATTTACAAGCTGCATGTTCATTCGGGGTATTTAGATAATAAAGGGGCTCCGTATATTTCGTATCATTATCTTATTTTACAAAACGGAACGGTAATTAAGCTTAACTATTTAAGCGAGCGTGTATGGCAGGCTAAAAGTGCCAATCAAAGTTCTATTGGTATTGCGCTATTGGGAAATCATGACATTAAAGATTTAACATTGGAACAAAAAAGGAGCCTGGGTTTGGTGGTAAAGGTATTAAGGGAAAATTTACATGTGACGGCTATTAAAGGCCATCAGCAGATTGATGCAAAAAACGATAAAACCTTATGTCCCGGAAAGTATGGGATGGACGTGGTGAAGGGGTTGCAATTTTAAAAAAAACAGGAAACACTGCTATTATGAGAAAAAATATTTTGGGAATGGTGGTGAGTATATTGTTTGTCCCGGTTTATGCCCATGCCACGGCCGACGGGCCGGATTGCTGGGAGGTAAAAGGTGTGGCGGATAACGATGTTCTTAATATCCGCGAGGGAGCAGGAATAAGTTATAAAATTGTAGGAACTATTCCGCCGCATGCCAAGGGAGTAGCCAATAGTAACAATTTAGAATGTCCAGACGACCCAGCTAGTCCCAAACCCAAAGAGTGCGGCAGCGGATGGTGTAGGGTGACCTATAACAAAATAACGGGTTGGGTGAATTGTAAGTATTTAAAAGGATCGGGGGATTGCCAGTAAAATAAAAAGGCTTATCAAAGTGAGGCAGATGATTATTTCCTTTACGTGTTATGTCTCTGTCAGAATAAATATTTTTTTATGGATTATCCCTAACATCAATAATTCCACATTCTTTTTCATCACATTTTAAATAAAAAATCCCCGTTTCGCCCTGTAAATGAAGGCCAACAGAAGGGCCTGTACACATTTCCTTTAGCTCTATACCGGTGTAGGTAATGGTTTGGGTGGTTGGTGCTTTTCCTTTTATGGTGTCACTCACTTTTAATGTGAGTGTGTATAATGTTCTTTTTGTGCAGCCTATTTCTTGGGTTGGACCGGCTACTTTATTGCTTGTGACCGTGGCTTTTACCACTGTGTTAGAGAGTGAGTCTAATTGCTTATCAGTAAGCGGCGGTAAAGCCGAATGAGCATAAAAGGGAATTAATAAAAATAGGGCGATCATTATTTTTTTCATAAAAAATTACACTCTTTGCTTTAATTTACCGGTTAGTCTTCGGCTAACTGCCATGGATGTTAAGAGAGAAACAAGATCAATAAGTGTTTCGGTTTCCGTTTTGTAAACGAGTAACCCCAAAGTATTAGCACGAGCCTGCAGATTGTGAATGAGTTGATCGAGACTATATTTTTTTTCACCCGACCAAAGTGATACTTTGGTCATCATTTCTTTTTTGTGGCGGCTAATGAATACAGAGGCCTTTTTGCTTCCTTCTTTTTTGTCGGCTGTAAAAATCTTTTTTAAATCTTGATCAAAAAAATCGGGATAATCTTCGGCATAGTCGCGTCTCTTTTTAATGTAATGATTTTTAAGACGCGTTTTTAGTTTTTGAATCGAGTAATTATACTCGGTGCGCGTGGTTAGCGGTGGTGTACCGGTAATGCCTGCCATTAAACTTTCAACACATTCCAGTTTTTTTAAGGCGCCCCAGCGCGAATAATGTTTTTTGTAGTTTGAAGAGGGATTAAGCCATACAGCAAAGGTTTCGGCAAAGTCTTCGTCGGGGTCGCATTGGGCATAAAAATTATCCAAATTACGCACATAATTTTTGCTGTAAAAGCGGGGACGGTATGAATCGGGAGTTTCTTCAGACGGTTTGCCAAAAACTTTTTGATAAGCCTTTGTTTTGGTAAGCCCATAGGCATGGGCTATGGCGTGGCCTGCCTCGTGTCGTAAAATACGCATACATTCATCCAAAGTGCCGCCTTCTACATCAGCCATCATGTCTTCTTCGAGTTTGATAAGACGCGGATGCACCAAATAAAAAGGAATTCCAATATTAGTGGCATCGGTGGGCACAAACCATTCGTCTGCCAAAAAGCAGGAGGGGATAAAGTTAATTTGCTTAAGGCTAAGCTCTTCTCCTAATTGGTTAATAGCCGGGGCTAAGGGTTCTAGGCTTAAATCGAGCTCACAAAAACGGAGATTTAATAACTCGTCGTTAGTTAAGGGGCTTAATTTGGTTACTGTGGCCATAAAACCTTAAAATGATGTAATTTTTTAGCCTTTTATGGAAATTAATTTTCCCATAAGAGGCTTCTCTCGCTTAGCGAGGATAGGGGCTAGAGGCAAGGGTAAAAAATATTTTTTTTACCCTCATTTTTTTATTACGAAAGTGTTGACATTTTTGGTCATCCTCCCTAGTACCCATGTCAGCTCACTGGCAAGGGATTGGGTTAAATAAAGGCATTTGCAGGTGGAGTGAATTTATTTAAGCAAGCCCTTGTTAAGTTTTAAACATGAACCGCAAAAAACGCGAACAACTTATTTTAAACGCCGCCATCCAAGTGTTTCATCGCGAAGGTTACGATAAAACATCGGTATCGCAAATTATAGACGAAGCTGGTGTAGCTCGTGGCACGTTTTATTTGTATTTTAAGAGTAAAAAAGATGTTTTGGCCTTACTGTTAAACCGACTTTTTACGGATGTTATAACGGGATTAAAAGCGTTTGAAGGAGAAGGTACAAAACGTGAAAAAGCAAGCCCTGTGGTGGCCGCTTTAACCCGCGATGCCTTGTTGATTCAACTGCTTTTATTTGCTTCACACACAATAGATGAAGAGTTTCAGGCACAAATTAAACAATTTGAAGATGAAGTAGTAAAGCGGATAGCAAGTTGGCTTGAAGCGGGTGTTCAAAATGGGATTTATCGTCCCTTAAAGCCTCTTGTAACGGCCCGTTGCTTTTTGGGATCGGTAAAGGAAACTCTGGTTTCGTGGGTGCGCGGCGAAACGCCCGAAATGGAACCTGTCATTGAAGCTTTAATCGATCAATTTAGCTATTCTATCCACCAACCCGAAGTGTTGTTGGAAGCGCTCGCCGAAAAAACTCTGAGCTTACCCGAAAACTTTCACTAGTGTTTGTTCAAATTAATTCATTAAAGTAAATCTAATAAAATTAATTTGATTACAAACACTTGTACAGCATCAAAAATAACAAGTTAAATAACGCAGTACTAAAACTTTTTTGTTTTATATTTCAATTCCGCTTTGTTTCTTTTTACAGAACAAGGCGTCTAAGCTGTATTTCCCCGCACCGTTCATGATAAAAAAGAAGGCAATCCACATGAGTGTCATAGGGTATTCGTAACCGTTGTTCGAAGAGAGTAAGCCGTTTTTAAAGTGTACCTGCGATACCGCCACAAACATGGTGGCAAAAACACCAAAGGCTGCCAGCGGAGTAAGAAGACCAACAATTAAACCAAGGCCACCCAAAAATTCGCCGGCTATGGCAAGCCATACTAATTTATCGGGCATGGGCATTCCTAACTGTGTAAACACGCCAATGGTAGCGTCCAAATTTTGAAATTTTTGATAACCATGAACGGCCATTACAATGCCGGTATAAGCACGTAAAATGGTTAAAGCCAGCGGCGCTAATTGTTCGCGAATTCCTTTCATAAAAGCCTCCCTTTAGTTTTTAAAATAGTGAAAAATACAATTTCATGATTCATATCATAAGGTTTACTAGACAGAAAGCACGAAACCAAAAACGGTGTTTTTTTCTTTTTAAAAAGTTTAATTTTTTTTGAATGAGGTAAAATCCTATGATTTCCGCGTCTTGACGCATGACGCACCGTATAAAAAACTTATAAAAATCAACTAGATATTGACTTATCCACAAATCTCATCAGACAATCCACTACGTCAATTCCTATCCAAGAAAATAGAAACTGTTTCAGACTGTGAACCAATGTGCGCTTTTAACCATGGAGGGAGGATCCAATGGTAGAACGAACAGGGGACTGGGTTTTAACCGATCCAACGCCCAACACACCGTTACAGCTAGCCGATTACGAACATCCGCTTAATCAGAATTCGCCTTTTAGAGTGGCGGGTGTTACCTACGAAGACTTTTCTAGTTCTTGGCTTTCCACTTTTCACGACATGTACGTTACTCCCCCGCGTGTAGAACAATTTTTAGGTTGGTGGCTTGTTCAAAATGAAGATGAGATTAAAGCTCACTATCCAACTCTTGATGACGGTATCAATTTTTCACAATGGGAGGGGAGCTGGCAATTAAGTTCATTAACCCCTTCCTATCAAATATTGCCTTCTACCCAGCCCTACAACCCTAACGATTACCCCGTGCGTTTGGGGGTAGATGAGGCCGAAGTGTATGCCGAAATGGTGCCCGATGGTCCCGAACGAGCCGATATTCCATATGCGGGCGGTTTGGTATCGGTGGAGTACGATCAAAAGTCACGGGTGTGTTTACATGCCCAAATTACAGGCGGGCATTTACAATCGGCTACAAAAACTACATTGGTTACTTTTGAAAATACATACGTGTCAGTTGATAGCGCCGACGTATTGGAAGCTATTTTTGGTAATAATTTTATTCCACATGATTCGTTATTACTTTTTCAAGATTTAACTAAACGATTCACACGTCTATTACAGCTTGAATCGCTTGTGGTGGTGGATGGACGCATAAAACTTATCATTAAACCCAATATTAATCCCCTTTTTGGGTCTTATTTTCCTCAAACTCTTTCTCTAGATCTTTCCATGTTTTTAAAGGGCCATGGAGTTTTGGGTCAAATTGCTAAAGCAGGATTATCCGATACCACTACAGATGTAGATTTTTGGGAAGATGCTTACCGCGAAGGGAGTCTAGGTGGTGGACAAGGCTTAATTAACCAACTTCTTCCTTCTTGTTACCGCATAGGCTTGTGGAGTCGTCATGTGAAGGCTGATGTTAACGTAGACTCTTCTAGTCTTATTTCACGGCTAGCAACCGAAGACGGGCGATTTAAGCTTTTAACCTCATCGTGTGGGAGTGTTGAAATTGAGGCATCGGTCCCTATTGCTATAAACTGGAATGGCAAAATCATTAATGGTCATATCGATACACGCCTGATGAGTGACGATCAAATAAATTTTGGCGGGTGGTGTGAATTCTATTTTGATGAAGTTCCGCTCGATTTTCCGTTTGATACTTATGGACAGCTATACTGGAAAAATATTGTCTTAGAAAATAATGCTTGGGATGCCGGTAGTATTTTTTCAAAAATTCTTTTTACCTTTGAGGGTAGTCTTAGTTTGTATGGGAAAAGTCCTCATTTTATTACCGGGGGTGGAGTTTTTGCCGTAAACGGTGATGAATCTCGTTTAACGGTTCAGGCCTTAAGCCAAGGGCGTGATGAAACTATACCACGCTTGGCTAGCGCTTCTGTAAATTTATCCGAACAAGATATTGATTTTACGCTAAAAGGGATGCGGCTTGAAATTTTAAAAGATGTTTGGGTAACTTTGGAAGAAGTGACGGGGCATTCCAAAAAAGAAAAAGATGATGTAACCACCACTATTCATGGTGTTTTTAAAATTGAATCCAAAAATTCTCTCCTGTTTGACGAAACCATTCGTTATCAAGGAACCGTGGTCTACGATATCAAGCATCAAACTCTACAATTTAAAAATCTTAATTTACCTCTCCGCAATATTAATTTTTCTTTGCAGTCAAATGGAAATACAAAAAGTTTTGTGTTTAACGGACGAGTAGTGGGTTCTCCCATTTTTGATTTAACAAAAAAAGAACTCCGTGGACCTCTTGTTTTAAAGGGGAATTTGTTATCGCCCAATAGCAATTTGCCATTTTTCCCAGCTTGGGTGGCCATGCAAGATGATTTTACACTGAAAGCCCGCTTTGAAGGCGTGCTTGAACCACCCATGCATGGTGACATTTTGGAAGGTAGTTCACATGCCGGCTATACGTCTATCAACAACATGAGTTTGTCGCTTAACCGTTTATGGCAGGAGGAGGGTAAAATAAAAATTGAAATGGATGTAAAGGCAAGTCCTGCGGGTTATACAGAAACACCCGAAGAACAAGAAGACATTTTGGAGCCCGAAGATAATACAGACCCATTAGAAGTTCAGCCTGCGTCTCCTTATATTGTTCGTGAAGCTGAGCAAAGTTTAAACGATTGGGATGTGTTTTTATCGGACTACGGTTTAGATGAAGAAAAAGCCCGTATGATGCTTGATGTATCGCAACATATTCGTGATGGCTCATTTACACTGACTGGTTTTTCGTTTACGCGCAAAAGACTTGGCGCTCTTACAGTACCTGCCGGTTGCGAACCAGTTTTAGATATTAGAGTTCATAACGGTAAATTGATGCAATTTCATTTTTATTTTACCCGCCCTCTTTTATTTGGAGCTGTTAAAGCCGTGCGTGGTATTTATTTTGATCACGATACCGGAAGCTTTAGACTCGATTTGGTAGATCCATCGGATGGAAGACGGCCAATTAATATGTATCAAACCAAAGAGAGCGATTTAAAAATTACCCGGTTACTGTTTAAAATGCTGCCTCTTCCCGATAGCGTGGTGGCACATTTGTTGGAAGAATCTAAACTAGACCCCGATTTTTTAAACGACAGTACTAAGGGCTGGCTGCAATTTTTCTTTATGGCCTTAGTAGCCATGGGAAACCCTCTAACAAATCGTAATAGTGAGGAAGATAAAAAAGAATCGCCTCTTAATTGGGGGCATGCGGTTATCAATATTAATTCGTTACAATTAGATGAAGGTGCGCGTTTTAAGTACGGTGGTGCCTTTTTTGAATTTGGATGTGCTCATGGCAACAGTCCACACGATGCGATGGATGCCAATAATTCTATTACCGGTAAAATTTCTTTAGCCGATGGCAGTATTGAGCTAAAAATGGCAACTATAGGTAAGCTGCATATGAGTGCCCCCTTAGGTAACGATAATACACCCGCTTTTGACATCATTCTGGAGGATGGTGATCATGGAACGTTAACTCTCACCGGAACCGATAATGAATCTACTATCAGCATTGATGGTTTTACCTTTAGAAGAGCCAGTATTATGGGCAGCGCCAAAGGCGGGCATGTTAATATTAGCGAGGCGCGTGATATAAAAATTAATACGCTTCAAATTATAAAATCCGAGTGTGACACAGGTGAAAATACTACGCTTGTAACCGATTTCGATTTTAATTTAGCACGTGGATCATTAGATTTTTCCAAAGGAAACAAAGAAGCTCATCTAGAAATGGAAAATTCACCTGTTCATTTAAAAGCCGAAATTTCTCTAGAGAATGTGTATGGAGATGCAAACGATGAATTTGGGGATGGTTTTGCTGAACACCGTAAATCCCCCATGGTATTTACAATTTTTAAGAAAGGAACCTGGGAAGTAAGTTCTCCCAGTTTATATTTTCCGCGCGCCACTTTTACGCCCGATATGGAGTTTGAAAATTCAAGCCTTAATCATGCCTTTGTACGGCTGGAGGAGTCGGCCGAGATGGTGCCCAGTATGGATATTGAAGGTGAGTTTGATTGGCACATGCAAAAACCCATCACCCTGCGCCTGGCGGCAACGCCCGTGATGCAAAAATTAAATCCTAAACTTGTATTAAACCGGGTTGATTTTTCGGGTGCCGGACATTTGGTATTTACCGGCAATCACTTTCATTTTGAGCCTATGGGGCAAGCGCCTTTGTTGCTTCATGTGGCAGGCGAAGTGGGAATGCATATTTCAAGCAACCATGGCGAATCGGAATTCACGTCGCATTTTGATAATACTCAACAAATTACTTCGGGCGATTTGGCTATAGGAGCTAATCATGGAAGCCTTCCTCTTTTTATTGAAAAGTTAGTTCTCGACCAAACTGCTATTAATTTACAAGATGGCCATGGTGTTTTTTATGTGACTACACCCACGGGTGCCGGCTACTCGGAAGTTCGTTTTACCAATGCTACCGGTAACCTGCAGTTTGAGGATGGAGTGCTTGAGCGTAGCAATACGCTTGTGGTAAATGGTTTATCGCTTCAGGTAAACGACCACGGTCCACATCGTAATAAACTGAATTTAAGCGGTGCAGTAGTTGTTAATGCCGATGGCTTACGTTTTAGCCGTATAGCCATTAGCGGTAGGGCTTACGACGAACAAAACCAAGCTTCTGTTTCAAATTTAAGTCTCGAAAGCAGGCCTCAGTAGCTTATCTCCCTCTTGACTTTCGCGTATTTTGGAATATCAACATGGCCATGCGCCTTTTTTATTTTTTTCTTACTTTTTTATTTTGTACCAATGCCTTGGCCGGAGTGATGCTGGCCAGTACCGAAAGTACAGTGGGCTCCAAAGGTATCGAGTCGCGTATTTATTTAGATAATGTGGGAATGCGTGCCGAAACAAACGGGGATACCGTTGTTATTTTTAGAAAAGATAAGGGCGTGTTATGGATTTTAAACAATGCCGATAAAACCTATGTGGAGCTTGATAAAAATACCATGACGGCTATGACTGCCAAAATGAACGAGGCCATGAAGATGATGCAGGATAAAATGGCCAAAATGTCTGTAGCAGAGCGGGCTCAAATGGAAAAAGCCATGGCCGAAAATAATATTCCACTTCCCAACCAGGCGCCACCCAAAATGACCTATACCAAGGCCGGCCGTAAGGAAGTTTTAGGTAACTGGACAGCCGATGTTTATGAAGGCTCTAGAAACGGGATTAAAGTAAATGAAATTTGGACTATTGATGTGGGTACAAGTGGTGTGGGTGTTAGTGAAACGGCTGTAATTGCTGATTATGTAAAGTTCATGAAAGACTTTTTAAAAGACATGAATTTGGGAGGCTTTACCGATTTTGTTGGCCCAGGTCTTGTTTCAAACGAATCGTACCAAGGTTTTCCGGTTAAAACGCTTGCTTTTGAAAACGGCAAAACTACAGCAGAAACACAAATTACTTCTATTCAAAAGCAAAGCATTCCATCTACTCAGTTTGAAATCCCCGCTGGTTACACTAAAGCTCAGGCCAACCCCATAGGCGATTTAGACATGTAATTGAAATTAATTTGGCTAAAATTTTTCGGCTTTAGAAAATTTCCAGTCCAGTTCCATAGAAACAGGTATTTTATTTTCCAGAAGACTTCCGGGTTCAAGGGAAGGGTAGATATGCTCATAGCTCATCACTTCGGTGGCGCTTATGCGGCGCATGATGTCTTGTCGCGATAATTCGCTGGGATGTTCAAATCCTGCTGTTCCTAAAATTTCAAAAAATTCTTTTACAGTGGCCCGGTGGTAATTGGTGATGTGTTCACTTTTATCTAAAATATCCAAACCTTTTGTAAGTTCTGGATCTTGTGTGGCTACACCCGTTGGGCATTGATTGGTGTTACACCGCAAGGCCTGAATGCAACCCAGGGCAAACATCATCCCGCGGGCAGAATTGACAATATCGGCGCCCAAGGCCAGTTTAGTGGCAATATCAAAGCCGGTAATGACTTTGCCACTGGCAATAATACGGATATGCGGGCGTAAATTGGTTCCTGTTAACACATCATGCACAAAGCTAAGCCCGTCATTTAATGGAGTTCCAATAGAGTTAGCATAGGATAGAGGAGCGGCCCCCGTACCACCTTCGCCGCCGTCAACGGTAATAAAGTCGGGTACAATTTCTGTTTGTAGCATGGCTTTTACAAGAGATAAAAATTCACGCCTTTTACCCACGCACAATTTAAATCCAACAGGTTTTCCTCCCGAGTGATCACGCAGGAGTTTGACAAAATTGAGCAACTCAATAGGGGTTGTAAAGGCGCTGTGTTTGGGAGGGCTAATGACATCTTGTCCCATTGGTACGCCGCGTATGGTGGCAATTTCGGGAGTAAGCTTAGCTGCTGGCAAAATGCCACCGTGTCCGGGTTTGGCGCCCTGTGATAATTTTATTTCAATCATTTTTACCGGATTTAGGCAGGCTTTTTGGGCAAAATTTTCAATATTAAAACTGCCGTCGTTGTTGCGGCATCCAAAGTAACCCGTTCCAATTTGCCACACCAAGTCGGCATCGTTTTCTAAATGATAGGATGAAAGTCCGCCTTCACCGGTGTTGTGGTAAAAACCACCGCTTTTGGCTCCTCTGTTAAGAGCAATGATGGCATTTTTAGATAAAGAACCGTAACTCATGCCCGATATATTCAGTATGGAGGCCGCATACAGTTGTTTGCACTGTTGGCTTCCAATTGAAATACGCGCATCTTTATGAACGGGTTTTGGCGAAATGGAATGGTTAATCCATTCGTAACCTTCTTCGTAAACGTTAAACTGAGTACCAAAGGAAACTGTATCATTTACTTTTTTAGCACGTTGATAAACTACCGATCTCATTTCGCGGCTAAACGGCCGGCCGCTGGCGTTTGACTCAATAAAGTATTGCTGAATTTCGGGACGGATTTCTTCGAGCAAATATCTAAAATGGCCAATCACCGGAAAATTACGCAGAACGGTATGCTTTTTCTGAAACATATCGTAAACACCAAGACCAATAATAGGAAGTAAAACAATGAGACTGTATAAAATGGGATGCCAAACAAGTGAGATAAGCCCAATGGCGAGTAAAATTTCGATGGAAAGACGAACAAATCGTTTACGCATGCTAACCCCTTAAGTCATATATCATAACATGGCATATCAGTTTGGGGCGATCATTTTTTTAAAAAAATCTTACTATAAACGAGAAGTTGCCAACATCATGAATAGTGTTAAAATGGAAAAATCGTGTCTCCTAAAAACGACAATACCATTTCCGATGACGATGACTATGATCGTTATTTTAAGATTTTAGTTCAACTTTTTAACATTAAAAATGTGGATTTGGCGCATTATGCTTTTGCTTTGTTGCGTTTAGGGCAGGTAGAACGAACGGGCGCCGATCCGTTATTTGAAGCACGTGACATGCTGGAAGATTTAATGGGATTAAATAGGCTCACACTTCCTAAAACCATGTTTAAAGATCCCGATAAAACACATTTGCGCCTGCATCTACTTTCTTACATTCATCTTACCGAAATGAATGCTCCCTACCATGTGCTGGCCAATATTTTACGCGTGCGTTTAGGGATGAGTTATACCTTGTATCCTTTCCCTGAATTTGAAAAAAAACTGGTAAAAGTACCCGAGTACAAAAAGGGGAAAAATTTTAAGCCGCCAACACTCAAAGCTAGTTCGTTTAATAAGATTACCGAAATAAAACGTTTGGCCCAAAAGGCTGATATCCCCGAGGTTGGAAATATTTTTGATGAGTTTTATTTTAGTACGTTGCGTAATTCTATTACTCATTCCGATTATGCTCTAGAAGATGATGAACTGCATCTCATGCACAAAAAAATTTTGGACCCTCAAAATCCGGGTCGTCTTACCGACCGCATTAAAATTATTGATCTAAAAAAAATTATTGCTAGGGCCTATAATTTTTACACAGCTTTTTTTGCCTTGGAAACTTTAGCGCGCTCTTACTTTGCTAATTTAAAAGGAAGTTGCCAACCCTACGATCAACAATTAAAAGGCATGATTGAATTTTTAATAGATGAGGATGAATTAATGGGTGTAAAAGTGCATTGGCCCAATAAGGTAGAATCATCTTTTAAGCGGGGTGCCGAGGGTTGTGATAGTGAAAATTTAATTATTCGTAAAGACGGCCGCGTAGAATTTGCTGCAGGCAAAATGTATTCCGATCATGCTCCTTTTTCGCCGTTAATTCCCAAGGGGGGGAAGCCGCATTATACCTCTGCCGAAGGCAAAACTTTGCCCCCGCATTGGCCTAATAAATAATTAGTTATATTTTCTTACAACCCCATTTACCACACCGCCTAAAATAAGTTCTTCTTTGGGATACAAGGGTGCATATTTGGTATTAGCGGCTACTAAGCGTACTTCGTTACCATTTTTTTCAAAATATTTCAGCGTCCACGCGCCATCAATTTGCGCCAATACCACATCGCCATGATGCGCCTTGCGTTTGCGATCAATCACCACCAAATCGCCGGGTTTAATGCCTTCATCAATCATGGAATCACCAGTGACGCGGAGTAAAAAAGTTTCAAAAGGATCATCTACCAAAAAGTTATCCAGCGAGAGCGTATCAAAATGCTGTTCTTCGGCATCGTGCGGGATACCGGCAGCAACCGTACCCAACACGCGCAGCGGAACGGACAGTTGTTTGGGTATAAGCTTGCCCATTTCGGTTTTTTCAATCATCCCTTCTTCTACCAAGCGATCCACTAGGCGGGAGGCCGCGTTTTTGGAAGCAAATCCAAATAAACGGCAGATTTCGGAGTAAGAGGGAAGTCGGCCTTCGCGACGGAAAAAACGCCACAGGCACGAACGAATTTCTTCGGTTTGCATGTTGAGTCTCATGCTCTGAGCATGCGTGAACGATCGTTCACAAGTCAAGAAAAAAGAGAAGGTGGCGGATCGCTTTTCGCAGATCGCTCATCGCAAACAAATTATATGAGTCTGACGCGATCTGCGATACACGATTAGCGATAAGCAATTTTATCCTTAGCCAAATCCCGGGTTTTAGCCACCAGGCTTACAAACTCGTGGCGATAACCGTTAGCATCTTCACCCAAACCCAAGTTAGCCCAGTTCATAACCTTGTCATATGTCGTGGACCCTTTAAATTCGGAATCGCGCACTAGCATCCCAAGACCTGCCACACTGGCGGCAAAGTGGAGATCGGCCGAAGCGATACTAAAATCGGACGGAGTGCCTTCTACCGTTTGGCTTAAGAGTTGGCTCGTAGAGGCTTTAGGTTCTTTATAACGCACCTTTAATGTCGCCCATTCGCCGACAGTGTCGGTTTTTTGTTCTACCTGAGAATATTTTAACGGGTCCACGCCGGGGAGCTCGATTTTTACACCTACGGGCACAATTTCATAAAGCGCTGTTACCGTATGCCCTGCACCCATTTCACCCGCGTCAATTTTATCGTTGTTAAAATCCTCATCTTTTAAGAGGCGGTTTTCGTAGCCAATTAAACGATACGCGGCTACTTTTTGCGGGTTAAATTCAATCTGGATTTTTACGTCCTTGGCTACAGTTTCAAGAGTTGACCCCATTTCTTCCACCAGCACTTTTCTAGCCTCCGAGAGCGTATCGATATAGGCATAGTTTCCATTGCCCTTATCGGCCAACTTTTCCAAGGTAGCATCTTTATAATTACCACCACCAAAACCCAGCACACTTAAAAACACGCCGGTTTTGGCTTTTTCGGTAATCAGGCGTTCCAGCTCGCCCGTGCTGGTAACTCCCACATTAAAATCGCCATCAGTAGCCAGCACCACGCGGTTAATGCCGTTTGCTATAAAATTTCTTTTAGCCACCTGATAGGCTAGTTCAATACCTTGGGCACCGTTGGTGGAACCGCCGGCTTCTAGGTTATCAATCGCTTCTAAAATTTTCTTTTTATTGCTGGTGGAATCCAGCGCTAAACCCGAAGCCCCAGCATACACGGCAATGGCCACGCGGTCGCCTGCGTTTAAATTTTGAACCATCATTTTTAGCCCCTGTTTTAAGAGGGGTAATTTATTGGCATCTTGCATGGAGCCCGATACATCCACTAAAAATACCAGGTTCGCAGTTTTGCGGTTTTTCTGTTCGGTGTCGCGTGCCTTAAGGCCTACCTTCAGTAAAGCGTGCGTGTTATCCCAGGGGGCTTGCGTCATTTCGGTATGCACACCAAAGGGGTCCTTTCCGCTAGGTTCGGGATAGCTATAACTAAAGTAATTGATCATTTCTTCAATGCGCACCGCATCTACCGGCGGGAGGGTGCCGTCTTGAATAAAGCGTCTAAAATTGGAGTAAGAGGCGGTGTCTACATCGATTGAGAACGTGGAGAGGGGATGGGCACTAGGAGCTAAAAAGCCATTGTCGGTAATTTTGTCGTATGTTTCAGTATTAAAATTGGGGTTAAAGCGAGGGGGTGTTTGGATATATCCTGTAATGCCCAGCGATCCACCAACCTGCATGTTTTTCATCTCGTATGCATGAGGGGGTGCTGCAGGATAAGGGTTTCCCTCTATTGTATCTTCAAACGAAACGGGTGTTTCGTCTTGGCGGGGGCTTGGTTTTTGAGCGCAGTACATCAGCGCATAGCCCATAACAATCACAGCAAAAAGGGTTGCCATAAATAAAGAAGTAGAATTGTATTTTTTCATAAAAAGCCTCCAGGGCAGGGGGAACGGAGGCTTGGAGAAGGGAGATTTATTTTTCTGACATTTTTATCCTAGTCACGTTGATCTTTGTATCGATTTGACCCAGATTTTGTGACGCATGTTTGAAAATAAACAGAGGGTCTATTTTGGGGTGCATTAAAAATAAATGTAATAACAATAACTTATTATAGGGTTAGGTTTCATGTGTGTGTTTGTACTAAATGGCACCCCCCTTGCTTTCATCTAACAATAGAATTTTTTGATCTTTAAAAACTCCCTCCATACCCATTAAAAGACCAGCACTGGTCTAAACCTAGGTCAATTGGTCTCTAATTTGTCCCAAAACCGTTGTGTCCTTGTTTTGAAGGAGTGGTTTTTGGATAGGTTTTTGGACCAAGCGGGTGGCCCTTACCCGGGGGCCACCCGTTTTCTTCTAAAATAATGAGTTGGCGGCTTAAAAAACATTGTACAAAAACACCCCAATTGTTACACTTTTTACTTAAGGGTGGGATGAAAGTGCCGTCAAGAGGTTAGGGGAAGTTTAAAAAATTATGCAAGGCTTACAACTGGGGCTCACCCTCCAATCACACAATACCGATTTAAAAAAAGAAGCACCACGCGCTTTTAACCTAGCCAAGGATTATACGCTTGTTGTTGATTTCAATTACAGCCAGCGCATGGGGCGCGACATGAATACTTTTTCTACATGCACTACCATTAAAAATTCTGCGTCATTGCGTCCCAATATTGCGCTGCTTCATCAAGCTTATTCCAATTACAACGGTTCGCTTTCTACCTACGTATCGCCGCACAAATTTGTAAGCGGCAATATAGGCGGTGGCAGGCTCGATTTGCGTCAGGGCAGTTTATTGCTGATGGTGCGTTTTAACATTAATCAAAATGGTGAGCTTGTAGAAGAAGATCAAACCAACCGCCCGGTAGGTAAGGTACTTACCGAACTTTCGTTTACCTTTGAAAAAGACGGGCGTTATTTCTTAAAAGCCCTCTGCCCCGAGTTAAAAGTGGTTTCGGTGAATGAGTAGTTTTCTAATCAGGGTATAATTCGACAAATCTCTGCTCTAATTCTTTTAATACACTTTCAACGGAATCACTATATTGAGTTTGATAATTTGGGCGAACGATATCCAAGATAGTTGTTAAATTTTCCTTAAATTTCTCTTTATCAAAATCAGGATTTTTTGTGAGATCTACAAGGTAGTCAAGATAGAGTGCTTTTTTGGCGTTATCTAAACTTTCGTTATAAAAACACCCCAATAATAGAGATGTACTCTCATTAGGAAAAAATTTAAAAAATCTTTGCGTTAACTTAAGTAAAGCGTCAGACATTTTGTTATGAGTATCTGTATCATAATTACTTTTGAAATAGCCTGCTAGATCGCGTCTCACGTAAAGCTCTGCAACCTTTTTCCACTGGGCTAAATTAGCCGTATTTGTAAATTCTGGCAGGTAAGAAGCATCTGTTAGTTGCAGTATATAATCAGTGGCGGCACTATAGTTTGATTTGTCCGGGTCATGCATTGTTCTTGTGATCCCTGTATCTACTAATGCTGATTCTAATGCTGTTTGTAATTGATCCATTCTTGATTCAAAACTATCCGCTTTTATTTCAGGTGCGTGCATGTTTTAATAATAATAAACATCAAATTGATATTTCTCATCGCTAACAGCGTGAAAATTGCCAGCGCACCCTCCAAAACGACTGTACACGCCAGCCCAAGATTTTTGGCATTGTTCAATGCCTACTTTTCGCATCTGGCTAAAATCATATTGAGAGCCTGAATAGCTATTGCTACCATACGAACTGGTGGCAGAATCTTGAACATTGACCATTGATGCAAGTCCCCCTACAAATTCCCGGCCAAAGATTTTGTCTAAATCTCCTTTTTCTTCATTAGTAATAACGCCAGGTTTTTCTCCGTTATGAAAAACATCAATTAAAATATCAGCTCTTTTATCGCGAAGGCCTAAATCGATAAGTTCATCCTTGGTTAATCCGGCATTATCCGAAAAAGCTTCTACTACAGCCTTTGCTAAATCTGCGCCTTCCGGCAAAGTAAAATCATAACCTGACATAAAAGCTCCTTCTTAAGGTTTAAAATCATCACATAAGTTATCGGTTATTTTTTAAGTAAAGATGCGCTCAATAATGCGGGGGGTTGCAAAAACTGATAACAAGTTGTTATCAGTTTTTGCATATTTTACAGGTATTTACGCTACTTTTGTATGCTGTTGTCGATAATAAAAACAATGACAACACTTGCTGATAAAATTTCCAATGCAACTAACGAAGTGCAGGTTTTGCCTGATTTTAAACCTAAACAATGTGCGCCGGTATTGAGTGTGGGTGGTATTGTAAGGCAAGGTATTTCTGATACTGGTGATTATTGTGTGGATACTGGTGTTGCGGCCAAGCTAGATTTTATGGTGTGGCCTCGTCTTTTTAGAGAGCACATGCAGTTTGGGCAAAGTATTAAAGTAACAAGAGGTATTTGTGCCATACAAAAAAATCCTGTAACTAATATCGGACATTTTTCTGACTTCGTTTTTCCCATAACAAATTCTGCAGGTATCGATTTTTCGGCTGGGACCAATTTAAAGCTTTTTCCCGGTTCTTTGGGTGTAAGTTCTCTTGTTTCGTTGCAAGCCTATATAGATCCTAAAAAAATACCACATATGCGCGTAAAAATCGGGCCTTATGTCGAATGGCGTCAGAATGGTTTTGATCAATTTTACTTGTTTGATAATTCAGATGTTCCGACATGGGTATCAGGGCTTGCTATTGATGTAGCGTACAGAACGCGTCCACCAAAACCCTTTCCATAAATAAAAAAATAGACTAATTGCATTCCCCTATGGAACCGCAACACATCCTGGTTAAAGGGGCGCGTCAGCATAATCTTAAAAATATCGACGTTAAAATACCGCGCAATCAACTCGTCATCATCACCGGACTTTCAGGCTCGGGCAAAAGCTCGCTTGCCTTTGATACCATTTATGCCGAAGGCCAGCGCCGTTATGTAGAATCGCTCTCGGCCTATGCTCGGCAATTTCTCGATCAAATGGGAAAACCCGATGTAGATGTGATTGAAGGTTTATCTCCGGCTATTTCTATTGAACAAAAAGCAGGTTCGCATAACCCGCGCTCTACCGTGGGCACTGTTACCGAAATTTACGATTATTTACGTTTGCTTTTTGCGCGTGTTGGTAAAGCCTATTGTCATCAATGTGGTAATCCTATTGCCGCGCAAACGGTAACGCAGATGGTGGACCAGATCCTCTCGTGGCCCGACGGAACAAAAATTCATCTTTTGGCGCCTGTTGTGAAAGAACGCAAAGGCGAATACCAAAAGGAATTAGCGCAGCTCAAAAAAGATGGTTTTGCGCGCGTTAAAATTGATGGCCAGGTGCATGAGTTGGAAGATGACATCAAACTGGATAAAAATAAAAAACATTCCATCGATCTTTTTATCGATCGCCTTGTTGTAAAAAAGGATATTGCTACGCGTCTTGCCGATTCTATTGAAACAGCACTCAAGCATGGCGAAAGTTTGTTAAAAGTAGAGCGGCTCGATACCAAAGAAGAAATTTTATTTAGCTCCAAAAATGCCTGTATTACCTGTGGTGTAAGTTACCCGCCCATTGAACCACGTACGTTTTCGTTTAACAGCCCGCAAGGGGCTTGTGCCACGTGTGATGGCATTGGTACTAAAAACTTTTTTGATGAAGAACAGATTATTCCTAATCCTAATTTATCGCTCCGCGAAGGAGCGATTGCTCCGTGGTCGGGTAAAACGTCTCTTTACTATCACAATCTGCTCGATTCACTGGCCAAACATTACAAATTTGATTTAGCCACACCGTTTAAAAAATTATCCAAGCATTTGCAGAATATTATTCTGCATGGGTCGGGTGCTGAGGATATTCGCTTTGCGGTAGACCGTGGCGAAGGAAAACGTTTTTACGAAGCGCCTTTTGAAGGGGTGATTCCCAGTCTTTCTCGTCGTTATCGTGAGAGTGATTCGGACTGGATGCGTGAAGAGCTGGAAAAGTACATGAACATCCAGCCCTGTGCGGCGTGCAATGGTAGCCGCTTAAAGCCCGAGGTTTTAAGTATTAAAGTGGCGGGTAAATCAATTTACGATGTGACACTATTATCCACGCGTGAAGCCTTGGTGTTTTTTAAAAATATTAAATTTACAAAAAAAGAAGAAACCATTGCGAAGAGAATTTTAAAAGAAATTGATGAACGTTTGGGTTTTCTTGTAGACGTGGGTTTAGATTATCTTACACTCGAACGTACTTCGGCCACACTCTCGGGTGGTGAAGCTCAACGCATCCGTTTGGCCACGCAAATTGGGTCGGCCTTGGTGGGTGTGCTCTATATTTTAGATGAGCCGTCTATCGGCCTTCATCAGCGCGATAATGATCGCTTGCTCGCCACACTCAAAAAACTGCGTGATTTGGGTAATACCGTTCTCGTTGTGGAACACGACGAAGATACCATGCGCGAATCGGATTATATTATCGACATGGGCCCCGGTGCTGGTGTGCAGGGTGGGTATATTGTGGCGCAGGGTACGCCTAGCGAGCTGATGAAAAATAGCAAATCGGAAACGGGCAAATATCTCTCCGGTAAAAAATGTATTCCTGTTCCGTCCAAACGTCGTCCATCCAGCCTGCGTCAATTGGTGTTAAGAGGGGCGCGTTGTCATAATTTAAAAGAGGTTTCGGTTAGTTTTCCTTTGGGAACTCTTACCGGTATTACTGGTGTTTCGGGCTCGGGAAAATCTTCGCTGGTTAATGATACGCTCTATCCTGTTTTAGCCCAGCATCTGTTTGGTTCGCGCGTGGTGGCCGGCCCGCACGATAAAGTGGAAGGTTTGGAATTTATCGATAAAGTGATCAACATCGATCAATCGCCTATTGGCCGTACACCGCGCTCCAATCCGGCAACCTACACACAACTCTTTTCTCCCATCCGTGATCTTTTCAGCGAACTTCCCGAATCGAAAGCACGTGGTTACAAGCCCGGGCGTTATTCTTTTAATGTTAAAGGCGGGCGTTGCGAGGCTTGCGAAGGCGACGGGATTATCCGCATTGAAATGCACTTTTTGCCGGATGTGTATGTGGAATGTGAGGCCTGTCAGGGCAAGCGTTATAATCGCGAAACTTTAGAAATTACTTATAAAGGGAAAAGTATTTCGGATATTTTGGATATGACGGTGGGTGAGGCTTATGATTTTTTAAAAAATATCCCGTCGATAGCCAGCAAACTGGAAACACTCAAACGTGTGGGGCTTGATTACATCGAGCTAGGCCAAGCGGCCACAACCCTATCCGGTGGGGAAGCACAACGTATTAAACTAGCCAAAGAATTGTCCAAACGGTCGACGGGTAAAACTATTTATATTTTAGATGAACCTACAACCGGGCTTCATTTTGAAGATATTGCCAAGCTGCTTGAAGTACTCAATGAGTTAGTCGATGGTGGAAATACGGTAATTGTGATCGAGCACAATCTCGATGTGATTAAAAGCTGCGATCACTTGATCGACCTTGGCCCGGAAGGGGGCACGGGTGGTGGGCAAATTATCGCTACCGGCACGCCCGAAGAAGTTTCTCGTATCAAAGCATCCTATACGGGCAAATATCTCAAGAAAACTCTGTGTCGATAAACCTCTTATCTCTAGTAAAGAGCTTCTTTGGGTACAACAGCCTCTTTATAGGCAACAACATGTGCTTGCGCCTGAGCGAGAACATGAGTGAGGTCTCCCTCTGGAAGTCCCGCCAACTCAGCATATCTTTTAACAGCCCCTAAATAATCATTGATGACATCTTGAACCTCGGCTCTTTCCAGTTCTCGGGGGGTTTCAAGCTTCTTACTTTGTCTATAGTTATAAGCGGCTCTTTGATCGTGGTCTGATTTAAGTAAATCAAAACCTTGGGAAACAAGCTGTTGATAGGCTTTAGTATAGGCGGCTTTAAGAGCTTCATGGTGAATGACTTCAGCTTTTACTAAATCTGGTTGTCCCGCTTTTATTGCATATTCTTCTGCTTTCTTAATGAGGTTATCGACGGCTACGGAGAAACCGTCACTTTCTAAATGTTCTGCTGCCAAATTGATTTGATGGCGGGCATAGCTAAGATAGATGACGGAAGCAACTTGTTTTAATTCTGGATCGTTGTCTATGTAATAAGCATTATCTTTCCGTGAACTAATGCCCGCATAACCCAGTCCAAAGCCTAAATCGTCATGAAAATGAATCGTGTCTAAAAGGTTCGCTAATTGTTCTTGGTCGACAGGATTGGGATTGTTGCCTTGTGCTAGTATTTCTTTAGCTAAAGCTAAAACCTGAGAGCGATCATCCAAATAATCGGCAATATAGCCAAACCATAATGAGGAGTATTGTTTATTAGGGATAGTAGCAAAAATATCTTTTACAAATTGATCTACTTCAGAGCGAGACATTTTTTTATCTGCTTTGGGATTAAAAACTCCATCTCCATCATCAATAAAAAGCTTTCCTGAAATTTTATAGTCACCATTTCTATCTTGATTAAATTCAGCATCACCATTGCTAAATTGACCATTATTGTTATCAATATGGTGATAAGTAGTGTTGTTGATGGTAAAGGTGTTGATATTATCAGATTTCATATTGCCCTCGTTGAAAATAATTTTAAAATAGTTTTTTTATAGTTTGCTTGCCCAGCACAGATATTATCGTCCAAAGCTTTAAAAAGTTGCTTCATAGAGGCCATAGGAGTAGCTGAGAAGTAAGTTATTCCACCCAAACAAAAAAAGTCTAAGTATATGAAAATACTAATAAATAATTTTTTTTGATGTCTATTTGTCACTTTATTACTAATACTATTCTAAATAATACAATAAACTAGTTTAACTATATAATATATATTGTTTTTTTATATTCTATTATCTATTCTATTGGTATGCAGGAATTATTTGAAAAACTAGTCAAATACCTATCAAAAACAGGTCCTTCAAAAGCAAAAGATTTGTGTGCTGTTTTAAATATTAGTCAGCCTACTTTTTCTAAGCTTCTGGCACAGAATTCAAAAGATATTTTGCGTATAGGGAAAGGTATCAACACGCTTTATGCCATTTATCGTAAAGGGACTTGGAATTATGGAGAGATATTATCTGTTCCTTTATTTGTTGTGGATAAAGAAGGAAATCAAAGTGTTGAGGCTACTCTTCACCCTCTTGCCCCTCAAGGTTTTTATCTGGAGTCTCACGGAAATTTATTTAAGAGTCGGGTGTATAAAAATCTTCCTTACTTTTTATTGGATGCCTGTCCTTCTGGTTTTTTAGGAAGATTGGTTCCTAAATTTCATTCTGAATTTCCAACGGATATTTCCCTGTGGACCGATGACCATTGTCTTACTTATTTTTGTCGTTATGGTTGGGACTTGATTGGTAACTTCATTATTGGCGATGAGGCTTATAACTTGCATCTTCAACATCAAGTTGAAAGAACGGATATTGTCGATGAAAATAACCGCAACACCCATTATCCTGCTGTGGCCGATAAAGTTTTATCACAAGGCAATCCCGGATCTTCGGCCGGTGGTGAGCAGGCCAAATTTCTTTCTATTCGTAAAACCAGTAGTCAGCTTATGCCGGTGATGGTGAAGTTTTCTCCCCCCGTTGATGAATCAGTAGGTCTGCGTGTGGCCGATCTTCTTATTTGTGAACATATAGCCCATCAAGTTTTAAAAAAGATTGGAAAGAATCCGCTACAATCTTGTTTAATAAGAGGAGGAGGGCGTGTTTTTCTGGAAGTAGAGCGTTTTGACCGCATGCCTTACGAAAATTATTCCGGAGGACGTTTGGGGTTAATTTCACTCAAGGCGCTGGCTATGGAGCATGGTTGTTTGCATTCAACTTGGATGGCTACGGCACAAGCTTTGTTAAGCCAAAAAATAATGGATGCTAGTTTATATGATGAAATTATTTGGCTTGAAGTTTTTGGCAAGCTTATTGGCAACAACGATATGCATGCCGGCAATATTTCTTTTTTATGTGAAGGGGAGAAGTTAGCCGGACTCGCTCCGGTTTATGATATGCTCCCTATGTCGTACGCGCCTCTGAACAATCAATTGATAAACAGGGATTTTACACCGGATCCGCCAAAGTCTTTGGAAATTAAAGTATGGAAAGAAGCTTTAAAAGCAGCCCAGTTTTTTTGGGAGCAGGTAGAAAACCATCCTGAAATTTCAAAAAAATTTAAAGAAGTTGTTGCGGGAAATAGTCAAAAACTTTTGGAGCTGGGTAAAATTAAAGTTGCAAGTTAAGTTGGTTTTTGAATTTTGTAGAGCTTACACATTAAACCTAAAATTCATCATATCGCCGTCTTTTACAAGGTATTCCTTGCCTTCCGAGCGCAGTAAACCTTTTGCTTTAAGGGCTTCTTCCGAGCCGTGTGTTATAAGATCATCAAAGGCATAACAATCGGCTTTAATAAAACCGCGTTCAAAATCACTGTGAATTATCCCGGCGGCTTGGGGGGCTAAAAAGCCATTGGGAATGGTCCAGGCACGTACTTCTTTGGGACCAGCAGTAAAATAGGTGATGAGATGGAGCAGATGATAACCGGCGTGTGCCAAGCGATCGAGGCCCGATTCGGTAAGTCCATAATCTTTTAAGAACGTAGCTTTTTCTTCTTCGTTCATTTGCGAAATTTCGGCTTCAATGGTGCCGCAAATGGTGACCACATCGGCCCCTTCAGTTTTGGCAAATTCGCGTACTTTTTTAACGGCGTCATTTTCGGTGGTCATATCGGCTTCGTCTACATTACATACGTAGAGAACGGGTTTGATGGTGATGAGAAAAAGATCAGCCACCAGTTTCTTTTCCTCTAGCGTTAAACCTAACGCCCGAGCCGATTTGCCTTCGTTTAAGCCTTTACTTAATTTTTCCAAAACCGGCTGCACGGCAATGGCTTCTTTATTATTGCCCTTCACCAATTTTTGATTACGGTCTAAGCGCCCGCTTACGGTTTGCATGTCGGCCAAAATAAGCTCGGTATTAATCACTTCAATATCGCGTACAGGATCGACCCCGCCATGCACATGCACTACATCGGCATTTTCAAAACAGCGCACTACATGGGCAATGGCATCTACACTTTTAATATGGCCCAAAAATTTATTGCCCAAGCCTTCGCCTTTGCTGGCGCCGGCTACCAAGCCTGCAATGTCTACAAATTCAACAGAGGTAGGGATGATTTTTTCGGGTTTAAAAATAGCGGCAATCTTCTTTAGTCTTACATCATTTAAAGGAACAACACCCACATTGGGCTCAATGGTGCAAAATGGATAGTTGGCCGCTTGTGCGCCTGCATTGGTGAGTGCGTTAAAGATAGTCGACTTTCCCACATTCGGTAAACCTACAATTCCACAATTAAATCCCATTTTAAAGAAGTGGATGGTTGATGGTGGATAGTGGATAGAAAGAATTTCTTCTTTTACCATTCACCATTCACTATCCACCATTCACTGTTTTTACACTTCTTGTATCACCGGAATCACCATGGGTTTGCGCCCAATATTCCGGTTAAAAAAACGTCGTAACGTAACCCGCACTTCTTCCTGCATTTCGGCCATATCGGTGCGGGTTTCGGTGTTAAAACTTTCAACCACACTGAGTACTTCTTTTTTAGCATCGTTAAACAGTGTTTCTTGTTCACTTTCTTCAATTACGCCACGTGCAATCAAATCCGGGCCGTTTAAGATATTTCCGTTCTGGCGGTCGATCGACAGGATGCATACCACCACCCCTGTATCCGACAGATGAAATCTGTCGCGTAAAACGAGGCTAGCTACATCCCCCACGCCGGTGCCATCCACAAAAACACGGCCTGTTGTTTCTTTTTCGGCCCGTTCAAAACCTTTTTTGTTAAACACAATGGGGTTGCCATTTTCGGTGATAATCACCTTCTCTTTTTTATGGCCCCAATCCACCGCCAGCTCGCCGTGTTTAACCAAATGCCGGTAGTCGCCGTGGATGGGCAGGTAATATTGCGGTTTTAAAATTTTGTAAATGCGTTTTAATTCGTCCTGGTGGGCATGCCCCGAGGTATGAATATCGTAGGCCGATTCATATAAAACCTTGGCTTTTTGTTTGCACAGGTTGTTGATGACGGTTGAAATATTTTTTTCGTTTCCGGGTATCATTTTGGACGAAAAAAGAACCAAATCGCCTTCTTTAATTTTAAACGGTTTAAAATTATTATGAGCAATACGCGAGAGGGCCGAGCGATGTTCGCCCTGCGTGCCTGTTACTAGAACCATCACTTCATCATCGGGCAACTGGTCGGTATCTTCAATATCCACTACCTTAATCCCCTCAAACGACAGCTGCCCCAGCATGCGGGCAATTTCGGTGTTTTCCTTCATGCTGCGTCCTAAAAGCGCCAGAGTACGTCCAGTTTTTTTAGCGATATCGGCAAGTCCTTGCACTCGTTGAATGTTAGAGGAAAAGAGGGTGACAAGTACGCGTCCTTTATGCGCCGCAATAATCTTTTTTACCCGATTAACTACCTGGGTTTCAGATAATGTGGAGCCACGGCTGGTGGCATTTGTCGAGTCACAGAGAAGGGCCAAAACCCCTTTTTTGGCTACTTTGGCAAATTTTTTAAGATCAATCACCGGGCCGTCATAAGGGGTCTCATCAATCTTCCAATCTGTTAAATGCACAATGGGCCCATAGGGGGTGGTAATCACCAAGGCCGAGGCATCGATAATGCTGTGATTTACAAAAATAGTATCAATTTCAAACGAACCCACCTTAACAGTCTCACCCGGTTTAAAAAGATGGAGTTTGGGGGTAGAGGGGGGCGGTAATTCTTCTAATTTGTTTTTGATTAGCTCCAGCGTAAAGGGCGCCCCATAGACGGGAATATCCATTTCTTTCAGTAAAAAAGCGGTAGAGCCGATATGGTCTTCGTGCCCATGGGTTAAAACCAGGCCTTTAAGCTTATGTTCGATTTTTTTAAGGTAGGTAAAGTCGGGAATAATCATATCCACGCCTAAAGTGTCTTGATCGGGGAACATGCTACCGCAATCCACCACAATGGCCTCATCTTCGGTTTCATAAACCATGCAGTTTAAAGCTCCAACTTCGCCAACACCACCTAAAGGGGTTATTTTAATAAATTCTTTCATTTTTATTTAAAAAAATACGCAACTTTTATTGAGGGCAACCGATACACGTGAGCACGATTCCAACTTTATTGATGCAGTACGCCAAAAACGCCAGGAATCTGGATTTTCGTGTTGAAGCAGGTTTGCCTGTATGCTAGATTGCAACCAATATTTCTAAGCTTTGTTTTTGGCCAATTTTGCAAGAAATATCAATAGTTTTGTTGTCCATCCACACTACGAGGTAGGTTTGAAAAAAATAGCTTTTTATGCAGGTTTAATAGCCGCTTTGGGAATGAGCTCTTTAGCGCACGCTATCGATTTTTCGGCACACGGCTATTATCGTTTGCGTTTTGAATATACACACGATTTAGATTTGCAACGTCCTAATCCCGGTGTTATTACCGGCGATTCACGCTTTAATGATAACGATCGTTTTGGTACTATCGCTTTTGCTCAACAGCGTTTCCGTTTACAGCCTACTTTAAAATTAAACGATCACATCTCATTTCACGGCGAAATTGACATGCTCGATAATTTGCTTTTTGGCCAGAGCGATGTGAATTCGATTTCTATTTCAAATCCTATTACTGGTACATTGGCGTTGCCGGCTGCTAACGGCCCCTTTGGCGTGGTTGGCGGAACAGCCGGTTCAAACACCGGTTCGTCAGGCGGTAACATTAACGTACGTCAGGTTTATGTGGATGTTCTTACCTCTGGAGGTAAGTTGCGTATTGGTCGTCAAGCGTCTCATTTTGGTTTGGGTATTTTAACCAACGATGGCGAAGGCATGGAAGGTGATTTTGGAGATGTTTACGATCGCGTGCTGTATTTAGCAGGTCTACCTCTTTTAGGTGGTCAGTTAACCTTTGGTGGTGTGTTCGATTTTGCTTTTGAAGCCACGCGTGATCCGTCGGTGGGAGGGCTTGATACGGGTGTGGGCAGTAACTGGAACGATGCCATGCAAACCGGCATTATTCTTTTGTACCAACGTGAAAATTTTGAATTAGGAACATTTACGGCTTTTAGATTTAGAGATGGTAACGATGGAGCCACTACCACCACGGCATTAGATGCCAACGGCAATGAAGTGGCCAGTGGTATAGATGGTGATACCTTTTTATATATCATCGACGGGTATACCAAGGCTAAATTTGCCAAATATTATAGTGTAGGGCTTGAAGCTGTTTATATTGGCGGCAAAATGGCGCCAGGTATTGCTATTGATGCCATTCAGTTAGATGATCCTGCTTTACAAAACCCTCTGGAAAATCCCATCACCTTACCGCAAACAGGAACTCAAAACGATATTTCGGTTTTTATGGCCGCGTTGGAAGCTCAGGCTAAATATCCTTTTGGTGGCGAAATTAATTTTCAGGCCGGTTTTTCTCAGGGCGATTCTTCACCGTTATCGCAACGGATTACCCAATTTGGTTTTAGACCCGATTACGATATTGCTCTTATGATGTTTGATGTGCCCATGGGTACCTCTCCTGGTATTCGTGTGGGTGGTGAAACCGAGCTGGGTCGTAAACCTGTAACCCCCAATTACATTAACAATGCCATTTACTTTACCCTGGAATACAAACACCAGTTTGATATTACCAGCGGCGTTCCTTGGGCCGAAGATTTTAAAGTGGGCATTAAAGGAATTACCGCGCTAGCACCTTCGCGTGTGATCGATTTAGACTTTGCCGAAATTGCCGGAACACCGGGTTTGTCGCACATTGTGAATCGTTCGCAATGGTATGGGTTTGAAATTGATGCTTCGGTAGAAGCCAAATTTTTTGAATTTATGCATTGGAAAACCACGGTAGGTTTCTTTTTACCGGGTGGCGTGTTTGATATTAAAAACGATGACGTGGCCACCAACGCCGCTGGTATCATCGATCCTGTTCTTTTCGATAACGCCGAACCGGCCATTGCTGCTAAAACAACTCTTTTCTTTGAGTTCTAATTTATTTTCCAGGCCTATTGTTGGTATTCCCGTGATGCAAACCTCACTCTTTCACAATAGAGTTTTTGAATACTGATTACAATATGATGATCTTTGGTTATAAGTACCAACATATTTAAATATCTCTATTCTATTTTAAGAAAAGGAGTTTTTGTGCTTGAAAATTTTAAAGAAGAATTTCAGAAAAATCTTAAAAAAAACCAGGAAGCACTTCATAACCCACAGGCACCGGGCGCTGCCGATTTAAACCGAAAAATGGGTTTGGCCGGAATGGTTGTTGGTATTATTGGTGCCATTGCAAGTTTGGCCACTTATGTGGTGGTAGGCCGGGTTTTTGTTATTCTTTTGGCTGTTACCATAGGCGGTCTTGCTGTGGGGGCTAAAATGCTGATAACCGGCAAAAAATAGCGGGCACTCTTAAGTACGAGTTATGATCATAATGAAGTAAGAAAAATACAGTTTGTGGCTCGTTAGGGAGTGCTGGCTAAAATATTAGACACCTATCTTTTTTCAATCTCAGCACACCGTGATGTTATTGATGTTTTATACAAAGAAATCCTCGTCGAAATGAAGTTGTTAGGTCTCTCATTGCATGAGCCGCAGCCCTAAGCCAATTTTAAATAACGCGTGCGTTAATGCAGCAAATTTTTAAACGGTAAATCCTCTACTGTTTTAAAGAAAGGCGGGTTGAAAAATGAAATGCCTGGATGGGGGTATTTTTGTTTTTCATCGTCCCTTATTTCGGCCCCTGTTTTTAAATCCAAAATTTTATCGATTGTATCCAGTTTTTTACCATTGGCATCGTAGTGCTCTGTTTTTATCAGCTTTAAACCATGAGGGCTGGTTCCAGGAGGAAGTGTCAGGGTTATTGTATACACTTTAATCTTGCCATTAAAGTCGAAGGAAAAATTGATTGTCATGAACCAGTCTTGTGAACACGAACTTTGTTCCCATGTCAGAGTGTGGCCATCTTGTACTTTGGTGAAAGTGGCTTTGGCTGCCAATACTAATTCGGTTGCAGGAGGATTTTTGGACCATTGTGTGGGGGATAGGCAATCGGGAGCGCTTTCGTAAAAGGTTTGCTCCATCGATTTGGCTAGAACCCATACAGGAACTAGGGTTATGAAAATAAACAGAAAAATGAATTTGATAAGACTGTTCATGAAATTAACTGAAAATAATTTTCTATTAAGTTGAAAACTCTAACCGCTTTTTATAGATTTTTCAAATGAAGATAGTAATGAAACAATTTTTTTTTATGTTGTTGATGTTGGTGGCATTTACCGGGCAGGCCGGTGATAGATCACGATATGAAGAGGCTTTGTTGATGAATATAGAATATGTTCAGGATAAAACCCCCAATGGCACTACCATCACACGTGTGAATGAGTATCAGATTGAAACGCGCGATAACTATTCACCTTCGGCTTATTTTTTTACGTTTAAAAAGGGAGATGTTCTGTATGTGACCCGTTACTGGGACGGCATTTTTAAAAAAGATCCCACCGAATTTGTGATTAACGATAAAATTTGGGTGAGGGAAAGCGGTAAAAAGATTTACATCAAACGACCCAACGGCAAAGAAATGAAAACCACGGTCATGCGTAAGGAAAAGCTTAAATGAACTGGAGGTTTTCTTGGTTACCAAAAATTGGTGTCGGTATTATTCTGATAGGTATGTTATTGATGATATTAGCTCCCTTGTTACGACGTCTCATTTATTTCCCACAAATAACCAAGGCCAATGTTCAACAATTTATTCAAAGTCGTGGTTTTAAGGCTTGGGACACCCGAGGGTATTTAAGAATTCCCATAAATCCAAAAAAATTGATCATTATTTTTCATGGTAATGCTGGTACGGCTGCCGATCGCTTTTACATGGCTATGGGCTTTATGGATGACAATACGGTGGTATATTTGCATGAATATCCTGCTTATGGACAAAGAGTAGGTAAGCCAAGTGAAGATACCCTTATTAAGTCGGCCATTGAAGATGTTAGGGCGTTAAAAGAGCGCTATCCACAATTGCCATTTACTTATTTGGGTGAATCTATTGGAACAGGGGTTGCTTGTGGAGTAGCCGAGGCTCTGTTGCCACAACATCTCATTTTAGTATCACCTTTTAGTTCGCTTATTGATGCTGCTCATTATCACTATCCGTGGCTTCCTGTTAGGCTGTTACTTCCGGATACTTACCAAAGCCTTGAACGTCTCAAAAAAATATCCGTTCCTCTTTTAATAGTTCATGGTTCTCAAGATTCAATTATACCTTTTGATTTGGGGAAAAAATTATACGAGTCGTACAATGGGCCTAAAAAACTGCTTGTTCTTGAGGGTTACGATCACAACAATTTACCATGGGATGATGTTACAGGATTGATGTGGAATACGCTGAACAATTGGACGAGGTAGCGATTTGTTTGTGGGTCAAAATTGTTCACTTGTGTCAAAATAGCCCAACAGCATCAGAAGCCACTTATCAAAAACATTACTTTTCATATAATTATAAAAAACTAAAATTGGCACGCCACTTGCCATTATTACCCCTAATCCCAAAGAGCGGGATTGTAGAATGACAGACAAGGGGGAAATATGGTTCGGTATTATTTAATAATTTTTTTTCTGATTTCATTTTTTGGCGTAAGCAACTTGGCACAGGCGGCCCGCAGTAAGCCTATAAAATGTACATGGTCGAGCCCCGATACCGATAGAGACGGTTATCCCGATTGTAAAGAGACCTGCGACAACGATCCTAAAAAAAACTCCCCTGGTGTTTGTGGTTGTGGGGTGGCCGATATTGATGCCGATCATGATAGTGTTTTTGCGTGCCGTGAAACATGCGACAACGATCCCCAAAAAACATCTCCTGGAGTTTGCGGCTGTGGTGTGGCTGATGTGGATGCCGATCATGATGGGGTTTATTCATGCCGGGAGGCCTGCGACAACGATCCCCAAAAAACATCTCCTGGAGTTTGCGGCTGTGGTGTGGCTGATGTGGATGCCGATAACGATGGTATTCCCGACTGCATCGATCCCACTCCCAATGGTAACGTGGAAACACCTACTCCTTCTACTTCTGCTTACGAAGTAACACCAAAAGTATTGGTTATTGTAGAAGCGGCCACACGTGATTTTGCTGTATCACAGGGCTTTACTGAGGATGATATTATCAATAATATTTTTGAGCAGCTGGAAAATGTAGAAAAAAATTATAATAACGGAGAACTTTTGCCCTATGTTTTTAATTTTCAAATTATCGATGTACAGTTTAAAAGTATGCCCGAGCCTCATACAACATTACCCTCTGAAACCCCTGAAGATGAAGATATTACCATTAATTTTGATACACGCTACGCCGGTTCTCCGCATGCGGGCAATGGGGGTATCATGATTAAAAGTGTTAGTTTTACTGATGCAAGTTCTACTGCAATAGTTTTAACTCACGAAATAGGTCATATTTTTGGTGGTGTTGATATGTATGTGTCCCAAATTACGAGTAACGAGGTATACCCGGGAGCTCTCTGGGCTATGCAATCTAAAGGTTATATGGGAGTAAGTAATACCTATGGGGCAAACTGGGAACCTATTACTCAAGAAATTATTAAGGCGTGTGAGGCTAAAATTCCTCATCCGCATGCTTACGAATGGTTTTTAAGCTGGGAGCCAGATTCAATAAATGTGCATGTAACTGATGCAAATGGTTCTCCTGTAAACAATGCCCAGGTAAGTGTATATCGTAGCCCTCACTACTGGCGCACTCTGTACGAAACCGATTTATATGCCGAAGGTGCAAGCGATGCGAACGGAGATTATGAAATTCCCAACGGGCTTGTTGGTGAAAATACATACGGTTATAAATTTTATGATAAATATATGGTAGCAGTGACTTATAACGATGAAACCTATCTTTACTGGTTATCGGCTTATCAAGATATCATGTTGCCCTTTTTGGATGGAAATGAAGACAGGCTCGATTTAAATTTTATGTTAGATGATGAGCATCTTTATGTGCCCGCCGACGAACATTTTTCTGCCACCACCGATATTGAAGTAACGAGTTTAACCGCAACCCCCATGGCCGTTAAATATGGTGATGTGGTTAATAGAAGTTTTGTGATTAAAAATAATGGTCCGGATGCTTATTCGGGAACAATAGCTTTTCAACTGTGGCTTTCAAAAGACACAGCTGCCAGTATTGGTAACGATGATGTTGGATTTGGAGGGTATAGTCTTAAGCTGAATCTGGCGCCTGGGGCCAGTTATACTTTTAACAGTAGCAATAGTATCTCGTTAGCGGTTCCTTTGGGTAATGTTTATGTCATGGGAAGTGTTGCCCTGTTACCGCCTTATACAACATCGGCAGATACGATTGTTTATACCGATCCAAACCCCAATAATAATGTGAAAATGGGGAGCATCATTACTGTTAGCCAGTAAAAGTGCGATAACAGTTTGAGAGCATTTTTTGAATAAAGCCCTATTTATTGATTGGCTTTGTATTATTCTTTTGAATAAGTAAGAAACAAGGGTCGCAGCTATTTCGTATTATCAAGGATAAAAATCATGAATAAATCATGGCGTTTTGTGGTGTTATTTTTAGCGTGCACTATTGCGGTAGCATGTGCTGATGGAAAAAACAGCGGCAAGGATCCTAACGCCGGTTTAGACCCAATGGTTGATCACGATGGTGATGGATTTACTATCGATAGTGGTGATTGTGATGATACCAACGACCAAATTTGGGGCCCTGGCGAACCGGATATTTGTACGGATGACTTAGATAATAACTGTGATGGGATAATTTTGAAATGCAAAGAGCCAACAGTTGTTTTTAGAGATCATACAGACTTTGCAGGTTATTTCACCCGAGTTACTCCTCATGGTGTTGCTTGGTCATCTCAAAATCCTAATAATAACGATAAAATTGAAGCTCTTTTTTTTGATTTAAACCAATCCGATGTTGCTGCCAATGATGCTTTGTTTAAATCTATTGATAGCGATTTAAATGCTGAAATTGGAGTAAGTAATATGATGCAACTTGGCAACCTAACCTGTGTTGCTAGCGGTTATCATAACAATTCAAGTGGACAAACATGTTGCTACAATGCACAGGTTTTAGCCGATCAGGCAATTAGCGGAGGCACACTCGATTGTTCCAATGCCGATTTGGTAATAAATGGTGAGGATACTAATACTTTTACTGCAGAAAGCCTTTTACTCCACGATCTTAATCAAGATGGTAATGATGATTTAGTTGTATCATCTAGTATGGGATTACCATCAGTACTTTTTTCATCAGGTCTCCCTTTTAGTGGCACTCTGGATTTTTTGAGTAGCGCTGACATTACCCTTGATCCTTGTCAACGCGGTAATTTGAACGGTTTTTGTGGGTATCAGATGGCTGCTAATAATCATTACCTGGCCTTAACTATTGGGGCACACGATGAATCGGTTCAGTTTTTTGAATTACCATTATTACCGCGTGACATAAATAACCCCTATCAGCCCTCGGCCAGTATTTCTGGTAGTACTGATTTTGCTTTTCGCATATCTGCTGCTAGCAGAGGTAGTGATGATAGGTTTCTTATTTCAAATCCCATTGGAGCTCGGATTAAATATGTGGATGGTGAGACTCTTACTGAAACTGGCAGTTTACAAACAGATGTTCCCCAGTATTTGCCTGGTAGTTTAAATACAACTGGACTGAGTCAGGGCATGGCTACCATGACAGATATGAATGGTGACACCTTGCTGATAGTAGGGGCTCCTTACATTGATCCATCACTAGATAATTCGCTAAATACATATACGTCTGTTCCATCCGGAATTTTTGTTTTTAATATTACACAAAACGGCTTTCCTTCATCAACTCGTGAAGCTAGCTATTTTCTTGCTTCATCCGACATGAACGTGCTTGAAGTAAATGGTGAATTGTTAGGCCCTGCTTGTGGTTTTTCGGTAAGTGGCGGCATAGTTAGAGATGGAGATATATGTCATACAGTAGTGAGTAGCGGATGTATGGCTTTAACAACATCAGGCACTATCGGATACGGTGGTGCGGCTTATGTTTTAGAAAGTATGCCCTGCGGACAGATGCCCCCTCCGCCTCCAAACGTGAATGATCTGGTTCATGAGACCGATAATAATAATTATACTGTAGATAATGATTTACCTCGCTATTACATTAAAAACCCTGGCCAATTTAATAAATTGGCCCATGTTTTAAAATATAGGCTTAGTGATGGAACGCTTGGTTACAAGATAGATCGTATTCGTCCCGAGTTGGAGGCTTTGGGACTCTCCAATAACGATGTAATCACGCATGCCAACGGTATTCCGCTTAAAGAGATGAAAAATGTACTAAAAGCTTTTCAAGAGCTCAAAACATCCCACTCTATTAATCTTACCGTCAATAGGGCTCAAAAAATAGTGAGTCTTCAGTATAGGGTTGTTCAATAATGGAGCCTGACAAATAATTTTTACAAGGGGCCTTATAGGCCCCTTTGTAATTTTAAGTTTTAAAATGATTTTCTCTTAATTTGAACAAAAGGACTTATTGTATCAATTAAGAGGGATGAAATATTTATTTGTCATCTTCATTTTATTGCTTCCCCTTACGGTAAAAGCGGCTTCTTACCAAGAAGCCACTCTTCTCAATATTGAATATATTCAGGATAAAACTCCTAATGGCACTACCATAACTCGTGTGAATCAGTATCAGATTGAAACCCGCGATAATTATTCGCCTTCGGCATATATATTTACCTTTAAAAAGGGTGATATGCTGTATGTGACACGATACTGGGATGGTATTTTTAACAAAGACCCTACCGATTTTGTTATTCATGACAAAATCTGGATTAAGGATGAAGGTAAAAAAGTATATATCAAACGTCCTAACGGCAAAGAAATGAAAACTACTATTTTAAGAAAAGAACGCATCCAATAATATTTCTTAAAAGTTTGATACCTAAGAAACTCGGGGGCTTGCCCCCAAGAATTTCATCCTTGAATAGCCCTTCAATTTTTTTTATGAGTAGCTTTTGTTAAGGAGACATTATGCCCCCTATTAAGTTTGGAACCGACGGCTGGAGAGCTGTTATTGACGACGATTTTATCCCTGCCAATATCGAGAAGGTAATTCAGGCCTTTTGCGATTGGCGTATTGCCAAGTTTCCCAATCAAAAGAAAGTGATTGTCGGTTTTGATCGCCGCAATAAATCGCGCGAATCGGCCGAGCTGGTGGCTTCAGTACTTGCCGGTAATGGATTTACGGTGAATTTATCCAGTCATTATTGTCCCACTCCCTGTGTGTCGTGGATGACCAAAGTATCTGACGCCTTTTGCGGTATTATGATTACGGCTTCCCATAATCCCTGGAACTGGAATGGAATTAAATTTAAGGAAGATTTTGGTGGGTCGGCCTCTCCCGAATATACCAATTTTATAGAAGCGCAATTAGCGGTGAATGAAAAAGCTGGCCGTCAGATTGAAAAAACTCCCTTTGCTGTGGCCATGTCTTCTAAGCAAATTACTTTTTTTGATCCTAAAAAAGAATACGTTAATCAAATTAAATCGCTTCTTGATTTAAAAGCCATCGCTGCTTCTCCTTATAAAATTTTATACGATGCCATGCATGGTGCGGGGGCCGGTTATGTAGGTTGTGTGATTGGCGAGCAGTCGCAAGAGATGAATGGTGATGAAGTTCTGGGTACAGTGGGTGTTAATCCCGAACCTATCGATAAAAACTTAAGCGAACTTCTCAGTCGCATGAAAAAAGAAAAGTTTGCGTTGGCGCTTGCCACCGATGGCGATGCCGACCGTATTGGAGCGGTGGATGAAAACGGAAATTTCGTCAATTCACACCAAATTTTTGCTCTTTTGCTCCAGCATTATGTAGAGGATAAAAAGTTAAAGGGTGATGTAGTAAAATCACTTTCTACCTCGCAGATGATTAATCGTTTGTGCGAAAAATACGGCATTAATTGTATAGAAACTCCTGTTGGCTTTAAACATATCTGTAAAATTTTGGCCCAAAAAAATGCGCTGATTGGTGGTGAAGAATCGGGTGGAATTAGTTTTAGAGACCATGTTCACGAACGTGACGGTGTATTAAATGGACTGATGCTTTTAAACATGATGGCTGTGCGCAAGAAAAAGCTTACCGAGCTTGTAAACGATTTGCAAAAAGTAGCTGGAACTTATTATTACGACCGTTACGATTGGCACGGTAAAGCCGAACAAATGGATGGAGTAAGAAGCCGCCTGGCCTCTTTTAAACCCCAGTCAATTTGTGGGCTTAAAGTGAAAGATGTGAATTTGGCCGATGGTTATAAATTTATTTTAGAAGACGGTTCGTGGTTGTTGTTGCGTTCATCCGGCACAGAACCTCTTATTCGTATTTATGCCGAGACGAATAAAAAAGAGAATGTGCAAGCGTTGCTGGGTGTGGGTCGCCAGGTTGTGAATGGAGAGTAACTCCCCCTACCCCCTCTTACTAAGAGGGGGAGCCAGAATGGCGGGGGCGTTATCCCCGTTCCCCAAACGCGAGCAGCTCATCGTTTTTTCCCACTATTTCGTAATTTTTTTTATTAAAACGTAAAAAAACTTTTTCCCCTAAAAAAATGGGTTTTACAAAAGTTATATCCATTTTTTTAAGATCTTCCGATTCATCCACAAAAAACTTTTTGATAACGGCATTGGCTGTGCACAAACCCTGAATAAACGGTTTTTTATAACCAAAAAGCCGTGCCGAAAAGGTGGTTAAATGAATAGGGTTTAAATCGCCGGAAATATCACCAAACTTAAGGCCCATATCCATAGGAAAAAACAAAGTGTGCTCGCGATAATTCATTTTATTTTGCGTAAACGTGGGTGTGCGTTTGGTTAAATAATCATCTAGGTTTTTTGGTTTTTTACACAAGGGCGACAAGCCTATTTTTTTCATGTCGCTGGTAGAAATATTTTTAACCAAAATAGTATCGGTTAATTGGGCCACACGTTTTTTGTAAGGACCCAGCACTAAGGTGTTTCCGGTAAAAACGGCCTTACTACTGCTTAAGGGGATAATAGAGTTAAACGAAGTTTTAATGCCATGTAAGGCGCCCAATTGCATGCTTTTGGGGTTGCGTGCCAAAAAGTTAATGCTGCATTTTAAGTGTAAAATATTTTTATAGTGTGCCCCCAAAGCTTTTATGGTTTGCAAAAATGCCAACACACAATGTGGCCAGTAAAAGGTAAAAGGAATATCGGCCTGCATATTTTTGGCATCAAATAGTTCAAACCATTTTTTTTGGTTATCGGCGGTAAGTACAAAAAGATTTTTTGCGATAACCTGTTTTTGCAGTAAACGGATATTTTGTGGAAAAAAAATACGTGGAAGAGCCTGTTTATAAAATTCAAACGGGTAAAACGCAGAATCAATTAGTTCATTGACCGGATGTTTCATCCAAATAGGCCTTTAAAGTGTTTTCGTCTACATGCACGGCAAATCCTTGGCAGGCTTGTAAAATAGATTTAGCTATTTTTTTGCATTTAAATTCGGAGATGGCATTGGCATTTACCTTGTAAGCATCAACGCGCAACGAGCGTAAAATGGCGTCTTTGCTTTTGGTAAAAGCATCTTCGGCATGAAGGGGGCCTAAAAGAGTGTGCTGTATAGGAAGGCGTTCTCTAAAAATGGGGATGTTATCAACAACGGCATCTATTTTTTCTAACTCGCGGTCGAGCCGTACTTTATTTTGAAAACGGCCGGTTTGCGCAAACGCAAGAGCCGGTAGGGCCAAAACAATAACCATTAAAAAATATTTTTTCATAATTTACTGGGCAGGCGGTCCGTAGCGTTTTGCTAACTCCGCACTGTCTTCCTTTACATTATTTTTAATGGACGATTTAACCACCGATTTAGCCAAAAAATGGGGCACGTCAATTCCGGGGTCCGATTTATACTCGCCTCTAAACTCGGTCCATCCTTTTTTAGTGGGGTGGGGCATTAAAGCCCAATACCCTTTAAGCCATTTAAAATTGCCGCCGCGGGTTTTGTATTCGTATTTATATTCACCTTTACCGGCATTGGTTTCGTCGTTTCTTATTTCTACTACGGCCCAACGGTCGGTTAAAGGCCACGGAAAATTAAAGCGCTGAAAAACATAGCTAGTCCAGTTGCCGCCTTTTTGGCGGTTTAAGTGCGAAGGATGCACGGGGGTTCCCACCAGAGAATAAAAATCTTTTACATTGACCGGGTTTTTAGCGGCCACGAGTTCGGCTTCGCTTTTGGTAAGGGTAAAGGCGTCTTTAAAATCGTTGTGGCGGCTTTTCCAGGTGTTGGTATCGGTGAGTACTTCCCAGGCTTTATCGGGGGTGTAAGGGATGTAGGCTCTAAACACCGTAAGAGCGGCAGTTTCTTCCTTTTTAAAAAAGGTGCGTACCCAAACTCCATCTTTTTCTAAATCGGCATCGGCTTCTGGATGAAATGTGTTGTAGGCATGAGCCGGGACGTTAAAGAGGGTGAATAAAAGAACTAAAAAGAGGGACTTTTTAAACATGAAGGTTTTGTAGCAAATGAGACAATTTTGGCAAGATTATCTTTTAATCTTAGGCGCGGCCAAGCCTAAAAAGAAATCGCTCCAGCAGTCGGGTAAAATGCGCACCATTTTATAAAGAAGGGCCATGGGCCAGGGGAAATAGTAGCGTTTTTTACCGCGGCTAATGGCTTTAATAATTTTTTGAGCGCTTTCGGGGCTTGTGAGTAAAAACGGCATGTGAAATTTATTCTTTTTAGTCATGGGTGTATCAATAAACCCAGGATGAATGGCGGTAACAGAAATGCCATAAGGTTTAAGATCAATCCGGATTGATTCCAGATACGTGGACAGGGCAATTTTACTGGTACAGTAAGCCGAGCTGCCGGGTAATCCACGCATGGCCGCAACCGAGGTAATGCCCACCAAATGTCCGCTTTTTTGTGCCAGCATCACTTCTTTAGCGGCTTCTATTGTAGCAATAGCGCCATAAACATTTATATCGAGCGTGCGTTTAATTTCGGCCCAATTATTTTTAAAAGCGGGAGTAGGAATGCCAATGCCGGCGTTGGCAATAAAAATATCAATTCTATTATCCAGCTCGGTAATCATTTGTCGCACAATTTGCTGGGCCTGAGTAAAATCGGCCACATCGCAATTGGCCAGCACTACCTTAGAGCCAGGAGAAACAGTTTTAATATCGTCGCGTAGGTTTTCCAGCAAATCGAGCCTGCGTGCAATAAGCCCCACATGATAACCCTGCTGTGCATATTGCAGCGCCATATCGCGCCCAATGCCGGTGGACGCCCCCGTGATGATAATGGTTTTAGACATAGGGGGTTTTTATAGGATAAACCAAAAACAGGCCAGAATTTTCATAACATATTGATATTATTATTAAATTAAACTATCTCTTTCACAACTTTTGATCCTCTTTAGACGATAATATAAGTCATGGAAGTGAAGCCGTATAAAATAGACGTGGAGCACGACACCCTTACCGTGGGTGATCAGGTGGTGCATGTAGAAGATAAAGATGACCAGGCTAATTACAATCTCCTGGCCACCATTGCCGTGTGTTTAGCGCGCTTTCAAGTTCATGACCCCGCCCAGTTTAAAAAATTATTTACCGGTGTAGGCAAAGAAAGGCCCCTCAAATTTAGTTTAGAAGCTAGTGATGTTATTAACGACGGCCGTATTTATAACCCGCAATCGGCGCATGCGTATTATTCACCACAAGAAAACACCATTCATTTGCCTTACGACACCTTACTTATGGGTGGAGCTCTTGATACGGTTGATCACGAGCTTAATCATGCCATAGACGATTTTAAAAACCCAGACACCTTAAGATTTGCATCGGAATCAACCAGTAGTTTGGCTTATGGGGCTTATCATTTTCATTGTGATAGAGAGCCCAATTTAGCTCTTTACCGAGATTTGCATCACAGAGAAATATATGCCGGTGAAGTACCGTTAACAGAAGAAGAAAAAGAAAAGTTAAAAGTATTAAAACAAGACATTCCCTATGCTTGTTTTACCGAGCAAGAATATGTAGCCGAAAACCATTATTATACAACAGGAGGAGACGATAACTATTTAAATATTCTTGATTCAATTCTAAACGATTTTCTTTTAAGTAAGAGCATTGCTACAGATTTAATAAATGGACTTTTTACACCCGAAAAGTTGATGCCGGCTTTAGAACAATGGATGGAGGGATGCAATTTAGAAGAAGATGCCGCTGTGCTTACGCGTCTGATGGACGTGTGTAATTTAGATTACAATGATGTTCCCTCAAAGTATTCCCTAGAAACCATTAAAACCGATCCTTTAAAACCCATTCATTTATTTTTGTTACTACAATTTTTAGACTACGATGATGTTGAGGCAAAAACTCAATTATTAGTGCAAATTTTTCCGCAGCTTCCTCCGGTGTGGCAGGAAAAAGCAGCGGAAAAAATTTTGGATAATACCTCTCGCGTAAGGGGGATATTTTCAGAAGAAGTTATTTTGGCTTTAGCCCGTGTTGAGGCGCCAGCGGTAGATAACCGATGGAAAAATTTAAATCCTTTATCCTTTAAGCCAGCTCTTACCTCTAGTAATCCCCAAGTAAGAGATGTTTTAAAAAAGTGGGTTAAAGCGAGTGCTCAAAATAATCAGGATGAGAGCGGCTATAATAATTTTTACACAGTTGTTGGCAATTTTTGTACCATGGTGAGCGAAAGTTTTTTAAAAGGTGAGGCCGATGCTACCTGGGTTTTGTTTTTAGAAGAATTGATGGCTGATCCCCAAATTGCACAAGGGGCAAAAAACTACGTTGAATCTGCTTTATTAGAAATTATTAGAAGTACTACCGATGCTAGTTTGGCAAAGCACTTAAAAAGTGTTTTGGATATTGATACCAGTGCTTCTCAAGAGGAAGAGGTAGAGGGCCAAAGTACCAAGCATGAAGGAATGTTTTACGTGGGCGGTTCTTACGATACAAAGCTAGATAGACCTTTGTTAGATTTAAAAATGGCCTATAGGCTTTATAGCAGTGGTCCAAAATTAAATCATAAAGTAGAAGGTATGTTGAGTACTGGAGTGGATTTATCGTTTCATCAGTATAATCCTGCTAAAGATGATAAATCTCCCTTAGATTTAGGTTTTGATATAAAAGGCGGTTATTATTCGCATGCATTTCATGATGCAGGTGGCTTTTATTTATTAAATGGGCCTTCAATTTCTATTGATATTGCCGATGCAGCGCGTTTTATGGTTATGGACGAAATTACATTTGGCACAAACTACAAAGCCCTAAGTGTTGAATGCAGTGCCGGTTTTAATTTTATGGACCCTACCCAATGGCAAACCGGGTGCGGTGTTGCTTTACGGGTAAGATAAGAAACTTTAAATATTATTCCACCTCTACAGCTTGCAGCAGAATATACAGCACTATTGTCCACACCCAAATTCCAATTAAATTTAAAATACCCATTCCAATAATATAGTGAACAGGGCAACTCTTGAAGCGTGCAAATAATAATGCTCTCCTATTCCCCGCGTCTAGCGGCACCAAAGAGCGTTTCAAAAGTAAAAGTACGTGATCCCATAGCGCCTTTAATTTTAAGCTTATTTTTTGGAATGGGTGTAGGGAACACTAAAAAAGGTTCTCCTAATATAAACACAAGAATATCTTCGTAGGCGTGACCTTTTACGGCTTTTTTACCAACCTCATTATAATGTGGATGTTTTTGTTCTTTTAAAAAGCTTTTAACATCTTTTGTTCTAATTTTTTGCATTTCTTTAATGGGAAACATCCATGAAATACCTTTTTCAATTCTAATTAACGAATTTTTAGAAAAATCTTGAGGGGCATTGGTTGTAAAGTAAGGGGCAAAGTAACGGTTACCCAAGGCCGAGGCATAAAATTGGGGTTGGCAACGGTAGATTCTATCTTTAAAAAGCATCGAAATAGATTCTCCACTAATATCTCTTACGTAAACTTCTTTTGTATTTTGTGCTGTCATAGCGTTTGCCTCCAAATGTTTTAAAAATTCTTGTGCTAAAGCCCAGCCAATGGTGTTTTGTTTTGCAGTTTTTGTTTTTAAAAAATCTACAAGATAAGCATGTACATCGCTCCACAGTATTGACAGTTGCTTTGTTTTTTTAGGGAGATGTCTAATCCAAGTATTAGCGCCGTGTGAGCCGCTATCTAAAAGGTATAAAATAATTTTTTTCTTACTTTTTAAATTTTTAATGTAACGCGTAATTTGTTGGCTCAATTGGTTAAGGCCAAGTTTAGCTTCTAAAATAATAAGAGAAAAATTGGTTTCTATTACAATGTCGTATCGATCGGTTTCGTTTTCTTTAATTTCTACACTAATTTTTTGAATGGTTTCTTGAGGTGGTGTAAACAGTTTGCCAATGTGTTTAGGGTACAAAGCAATAAGATAAGCCAGGCATGCTGTAAGCCGTGTTTCCTTTACGTTGCCAAGCATGCAAAATAAATTTGTAATGGGCTGCGGGTGAGAACCCCGGTATAAGGGAATAGCTTTTAAATGCATAAAGTAGTTATTTGAAATTACAGTAAAAATGTAAATGGATATGTTGGTATAAGTGCCATTCAAGCCCCTTTGAGTAAGTATAATCCTCTAGGATAAAAAATTATCCAACTGCTTAAAAATAAAAGAGATTTCTACTAATTTTACATTGATATTTTTGGAGGGCAGGTTAGAGCTTTGGGGTGAGGGGCAACATGCTAAACCATGCTCGCAAAATTATATTTGTTTGGGTTTTATTAGCCACGTTTTTTACGGCAATTCCCGCGCAAACCGATACACAGGTTTATTTTAATGTGAGTAATGGAAAAGTGCATAAACTCAGTTGCCATTGGGGACAAAAATGCACACGGAATTGTATTGTTATTTCGCGGAGTGAAGCTTATCGGCGTGGGGGTGTGGCTTGTAAGGTTTGTGGGGGATGAGGTTTTGGGAGTTTGAATAGATTGTTTCCAAGGATAAATAAAAATGACTGATGATAATTTTCAAGAAATAGATGCCCTTGAGAGGGATGGATATATTGCAACTATCCATAAATGGGTTAAAGAAAATTTATTAGAATGTGTTCTTTCTTCTGGAGGAGCTGGTGAATGTATTGCACGCATATTTATTCATGATTATAAAAGAGAATTTGATGCGATTAATCATTTAAAAGAATTAGCTATTGCCACGATTCATAAAAGACGAAACTATATCGACCATGGTCTTTTTAAGTATAATGGTAGGTATTCGTATCAAATTGATCAGTGGAAAGATTTGAAAATTGTAAGAGGCATTATTATGTCCGGTGGAGGGGAAGAAAATTGGCGAAGTAATAAAGAATATCAAGACGAAAATGAAGTACTCATGTTAATAAAGGAAGTTAAAAAAGAAATTTTAAACGAACTTAATGTACGTAATAAATAATTTTTTTAATAAAGATGAATGACTATGCCAGGCCAATCAGATGAGATATGGAAATTTTTTGAAGGGCTAAGCTGGCCAAGCATAGTTTTTAAATCGGATAGAATTTCTTGCCCCGCAGGTGATCTTCTTATTAAAGAAAATAATAAGTATATATTAAATATTATTTTCTTTAATAGGGCAGATAATAAATATGAAAAAAGAAATAATAGGCCAACTTTTGAGATTGATTCAGAAATAGATCTATTAAAACTGATATATGCAAAGCGAGGAATCAATTATGACTTTAAATATTTTGATTATATCAAAAGAGTTTTGAGTATAAATGATGAAATTTTTCATAAAATAAAAATTACTAAAATAGGATCTGAAATAAGACGTTATGCAAAAAGAGGATTTTTAGTTATACAAGAAGAAATTATCCTTAATCTTATTAATGACAGTAAAGAAGTTTATTTTAAAGGCAAGTCAAGCAAGAATAGGCTAGAGACATATTTAATTAATAAATTAAAAGTAAGATATACAAATAACATTCCTAAAGAGGTTACGACTACAGATAAGGGTGATTTTTCTTTTCTAATTGAGCGCTTTAATTTAAAGACTAAAAAAAGAAGAAAGGATTATGAGAAATATATAGATGAAAATGATATTCAAAACTTGTCTAGGCTTGCCGAAAAAATGATAAGAGATGAAGTTTTTCCGAAAGAATTTCTTAAGTCCCTTGATGAATATTTTATTAAAGAAAAATTGAGAGATATTATTCGTTTGGGGCGAAAAATATTAGCGCTGGGGAAAAATGATATAAAATCCAAAAAGGCGAGAAAAATAATTGCAGAGATATCAGATACCCCAAATGAAATTAAACAATTAGAAAATATATGGCAGAAATATTTTGAACGATATCTGCTTTATTTAGTGTTTTCTTATAAAAAAATTTATCCAAAAATAGAGTTGGTAAATATTCATAGTGATAAAAAATATCCGGATTTTATAGGGATTAATCACTATAATGGTTTGGATATTATAGAAATTAAAACACATTTAAAAAATGCAGTATGTTGGGATGAATCTCATAAAAATTTCAGTTTTTCTTCGGAACTAAGCAGGTCGATAATCCAAACTATGAACTACATGGATGCTATTGTTCAGCGTCGTTTCCAAAATCCAGAAGATAATTCAAAAATTACTCAATCAACCGAAGAAGAAAATCTGTATCATCCACGTGGAATTATTATAATATCATCACATGCTAAACTGGCCTCAAGAGACTTGGATAAAAAACGGGTGAGTGTATTACAACGGGATTTTACAAAGTTAAGAAATAGCTTACAAAATATTGAAATTCTTACTTTTGATGAAATTTTGCAAATTGCGGATGACTATATAAAGAATATTAATTCTGAATAACATTTTAATTTGATCGGCGAAGACATCTTCAGTTTGTTAAGATGATTATGTGTCATTTTTTTATTAATTTTTTTTCTAATTTAAAATCTTTGATAGAACAAGATTGGCTTAAAACGAGCTTGTTGATAATTGGAGCAATAATTGCCTATAAGACTTATGTTACTGCACAAGGTCAAAGAAAATTGGAGAACAGCTTAAAGCTAATCGATTTATTCTACTCTTCGTTGAAAAAAGAAGACATAGAAGAATGGAAAAAAATATTTCAAGGAAGTTCCGAGTCAAGCGGAGCTTCACATGGCCATTTTATGCATGCTGAGGGGATGGATATACATGAACTTCCTTTTTCTTCTTTATTTGCAGAAGGTCCTATTGATCAAGGTGCTACTGACAGAATGGCCCAAATTTTAAATCTAATTGCTAGTGAAATTTTAGACGGAAAATGTGATCAAAAGATTATATATTATGAGTTAGGACAATTTATTAATTCTATTAGTAATTGGTTAGAAGTTATTCCTGATGAATTTAATCTAAATTTTTTAGAAAAAAATTTCTCATATTTATATAAGATCAATAAAAGATTTCATGGATATAATATGCAATGGCCTAGAAGAACTCACGTATATTCTGAATAAAAAGTAACTAGCTCCGGTGCCATAGCTCCGGTGCCAGGCACGCGCGGAAGCCACTGATATAGCCCCGGTGCCAGGCACGCGCGGAAACCACTGATAAATAATAAAATAATTTTATTTTTTCATCAGGTTTTCCCTTAATTTTTTGAAGGGTAACGAGGGTAGCTTTTGAAGCTTGGAAAACTAAATGATTTTAATTGAATAAATAGCGTGTTACTATAAAACCTAATGACTCAATTTCTTTGCCAAAGCTATTGGTATAACGATTTTATCCACTACTACTTATTTGGATTTATTGGTCCACTCTTGGCTGTAATTTGTATATGGCTTTTGCATAAGGTAATTTCTAAAAACTTTTTAAAATTTTCTCTCTTAATTTATTTTCTTATTAATTTTGGCTCTTGTGTTGCTTCCGCACGTTTAAATATAGACTGCCAAATCCTCATGTTTGGCTACGTTTGTGACGATCCCGGTGATATTGGAGTTGTAGCTCTTACTTTGCCGCTGTTTGTGATTTCTTTTTTTCTCGGGATAGTAGCGATTTCTTTTTTGAGTAAAAAGATTACTAGATTAATTCAAGAGCAATGATAGCCCCGGTGCCAGGCACGCGCGGATAGCTCCGGTGCCAGGCACGCGCGGAAGCCACTGATAAATAATAAAATAATTTTATTTTTTCATCAGGTTTTCCCTTAATTTTTTGAGATGCACGTTAAACCATCTGCTTCCTAAGTCTTGTGCTTGGCTCATTTTAGGATCTTTCTGATCTTCTTCTCCATTCATGGTTGTATTAACGAAGCTGGTATATTCCTTTTTTCTTTTTTCGGGATCACGCGACAAACCCAAGTAGCAAGTATGTGGAGTAATGAGATCATTGGGTTCTCCGTTTGCATAATAATGATACCCACTCCATTTCCACTCGCCACATTCAGTAATCATTTTTGCTCTTAGTGGGTTGCGATTAATATAACGCATCAGTGCTAAACAATACTCATCGCTTTCAACGGGAATACATTTATACCGGTCTAGCCAAAAGTGACCTCTTCTTTTTTTAAGCTTGTTCATTTTACGGGCAAACTTCCAGTTAATAAGCATTATTGTTTTTGAAAGGGTAAAAACCCCGGTGCCAGGCACGCGTGGAACCACATGAAAACTAAATAGTTTTACTTCAATTTTCGCTTCATTTTGTTTTTGATTTTGTTGAGTTTGGCGAGGAAAGCATCGCTTCCTATTCCCAATTCATTACTCATCTTTGGGTCTTTTTCATCGGCTTCATGGGGAGCGGTTGTGGTCACATACTCCGTATAAATTTTCATTCGTTTTTGGGGGTTGGTAGACAAAGCCAGGTAGCTGGTGTGTGGCGTGTAATTATTGGGGTCAGGTCGTGACAGCGGACAGGTTTACCTCGCTACTAGGCCCATTGATTTTCAAGTTTCAAGAGTTGACCCTTAATGCTTAGGTAACACAATGGATTACCACAGGAGAGCTGCGTAAACCTACCTTAGAAGAAGCTCAAACCTGGGACAAAACTAACCCTTTATTTGAATCTGTTATTGTTTAACCATACGTGTTGGCGCAGATAAAAAAATAGCCCCTCTGCCAAGCAGGTTTGGGCACGCGTAGTACCTGCTTGTCACACGTTTATTCTTCCGAGCAACTATTTACTTTGTCCTGAAATTCAGTATTTATTTTAATGGTGCCTGCATTACAAAATTGAGTGTAACGCGCTATGCAGTCTTGCATGGCATTTTGATAAGCTTTTTTATCGGGGCTGTTTGCAACACATGATGTATGACACGATTCGCAAGTGGAACCAGTGGCTTGGTTATCAACTCTTAAGCCAATATCGCTGCACGAACCAGCGATTGTAAAATGTTCCAGTTTTTGAGGACCATATTCATACAAAAAAGGGCCTGCCCAAGGAACTGCAAACCATGTTGCATCTTTTTTGTATTCAAGTGTAACAGAAGAAAAGCCACCTTCTGCTGCGCTGTTAAAGCTTTCATTTTGATTCCCACTAATAACATCTGAACCAAAGGTATTATTAAAATCATTAAATTTGCTACCATCCACTACACATTCAAAAGTTCTTTCAATAGCATAGGCGCACTCACAACTTACCTTTTTATTGTTGGTATAAAGACTTAGCTCAGCCCCATTAATTGCCGGGACTGTTGTTCTAAAACCTTGGGTTTTGATCATTTTTGGAGTTTCATTTTGCGAGCCAGCCATGGATTGATTGGACATACCAAAAATAAATGTGGCCATTATTAATGAGTGGATAAAATTTTTCATAAAAAATCGCTTTCTTTTAGTTTCTAAGGTTGTTGGTATAAAACTAGCCCTTGTCAGCTGTTTATTTTGCAAAACAAAGGCCAGTTACCACGAATAATAAGGCTAATAATTTCAGGTAGTTTGTATGTAAGTGAAAAGATGAGGGCTTTAAAACTGGGGGGTAAAACTGCCAGATTGAGGTACATGGTCCTTAGTCCTGGTGCCTAACGCGCATATAACCGTTTTAAATAGCCCCGGTGCCAGTCTCACTACTTTTTAGTTTTCTTCTTTAAAGCTTCCTTTAATAAAACCGGTTTTGCTTTCAACCCCAGGTAATTCTGTTTTGTTACCACATTTTTACCCGTTTGGGTTTCCAACTCTTTTCTGGCGTTGCCGGCAACACGTCCACCTCGAACTGCAGCTGATTTATTTTGTTCAAAACCCACCGCATCATCGGTGCGAGCAATGGCTGTTGTTGAGGCTTCGCCTAACGTAGTAAAAATAAGTTCCAAATCAGTCATGTGATCGCGCAGATTTTCTCGCTGTAATCCCTTTAGATTTTTATATTCGGAGGGGGTAACTCCAAGAAGAATGAGGGACGCTGTTAACTTATTGGACAAAGTCCAAGTTAACGGGGTCAACTCTTGAACCCCGGTGCCAGGCACGCGTCGAAGCCCTCGTAAAACAACAAACTAATTTTATTTTTTCATCAGGTTTTCCCTTATTTTTTTAAATATGCGACAAATCATCTGCTTCCCATATGTTGTTCTTGGCTCAGTTTGTATCTTTCTGATCTTCTTCTCCATTCATGATGGTATTCACTAAACTGAGAATATACCTGTGCCTGGCGCCGGGAAATGCTGGGTTAGGCATAAATAAAGACTTTCTTTTTTAGCCCCCTTTATCTAAAATTTTTCCCTATGCATAAAGACACCCAAATTGAAAAGCTCTATAACTTTCTCAAAAAGAATCACGCGTCTAAGTGGGATTTAGCGGCTCATGAGTATCATAAAAGTGCCTTTGGAAGTTTTATTGTGGTGTTTCAATGTAACAATGAACTTGTGAAGTTTATGTGTGATCGTAAAGATTTTATTATCGATATTAAAAAGAGCACCGTTTTAAAATTGCCCTATAAATGGGAAGATGTAAATTGTATTCAGCTAACAGATAAAGACGAACCTTTTGATACCATTCAATCTGTTCTTGATACACTCAGTAGCCCCGGTGCCAGGCACGCGTAGAACCCATCGTAAAAAACAAACTAACTTTATTTTTCCATCAGGTTTTTCCTTGCTCTATTGGGGTAGGTATTGTTGCTGAAGTTGACTCTCAATTCTTGACAAATTCCCACTCATGAAACAGGTTTATAGCCCCGGTGCCAGGCACGCGTGGAAGTCTAAATTGTTGAAATGATTGATAAATAAAATTGGAGAGTCTCACAATAGTGCCGTAACAGTCTCAAAATCGGACTCAAGAGTCTCATTTTCGGACTCTAATCCATTTGATTATCATGGGGTTTTGCGCGTGCCTGGCACCGAGGTTGTTAAAAGATAAAATATCTTAAATAACCAATTAAATACAATTGGTTAGCTAATTTAAAATCATTTTATAATGTTACCAATTTTTTGCAAAACATCAGGACTTTATCGAATGGTATGCTGTGAAGCGGTCTGTAAGTTTAAGCTGCTAATCTCAAACATTCGGTTCGAAAATCCTCGAGCAAGGGACGCATCGATTAACCCCTTGAGAAATCAAGGGGTTTTTTATTGCCCGAAAGGGAGTTTCGAACTGATCATTAATAATCTGTAAAAATACATGGTAGCTGAATCAATATTGAAGTTGAGCTTGTGTCAGCTCATACTCACTTCATATATTTATCGAAAAACGGAAGAATCTTTTCTGGGTGTCTTCCAAAATAATTGTATCCATCTTTAAATCTTTTTGTCGTGTCTCTTATCCATAACAATTCTTTTTCTTCGCTTCCAAGTAGATCAAAAGTCTTTTGGGCATCTTCGGGATTTCTTGTCCACTCATCATCGTAAACTTGTACCATTAGAACTGGCATTTTTACATTTGGAGCCGCTTTATGAGGTGTCATTTCATCAGCGACAAAGGCTCCCATTTTCAATAACTCTAAATCAATTAATTCTTGATACTGACTCACTCCGTATAGCTCTGAAAACGCCGAATAAATAGCTGACATTGAAACAACCATTGGACTGCACATACAAGAGACATTTTCAAAGAGATCAGGTTTTCGTGAAATAGCCTCATATTGAGAGTTGCCGCCCATACATTGACTATATAGACCCACTTTCATTTTTGATAATCGTGGGTGCGAATCGACATATTTTTTTACACCGACGCAGTCTCTCCACTCCCATTGGCCGATACCAGAGAGCCCACCATTGGCAGCGCCACTATTTCCGTGGTTTCTAATGTCATAAGCCAGAACATTATAACCAGCATCAGCAAAATGTTTCATTTGAATCACAAAGTCGATTTCGACGGCATCGAACTGACTCCAAGGCTCTCCAAGGTGACCAGGAAAACCAGCACGACACATAGGTAGAGCATGATTGAAAATAATTAATTTATCACTTTCTCCGCCTGTTGCGCTGATATACCAGCCTTCTAAGGGGATTCCGTCATCGGACTGGAAATAAATGTCTTCCCAGCCTTTCATGTCGTAATCATCAGGAGTTTTGTGAAGAACGCTTCTTAAGGGCTTAACAATATTAGCCAGAGCCATAACTTTTTCGTGATCCTCTTTGGAAATAGATTCCAACTGTTTCATAGCTTTGGACATTCTTTCGTTTGAAATTCTACTCATAATTATCTCCTTTTCTTAGAGAGCTTTTTTAAAATAAAAAAAGTCAAAGGTCAATTTACATACCAATATCAATTATTTAGCTTTTCACAACAATTGAAACGCTCATTTAAAATAGAGTCTAAAAAACCTTTATTATTTGTTTTAGTTGATTCAGTAGATTGTTTAAGCCGCTATCGCCAAACCCTTCGACAGGCTCAGGGCCAAGCACTCAGTTCTAAAATCCTCGAGTAAGGGACGCATCGATTAACCCCTTGAGAAATCAAGGGGTTTTTTATTGCCCGAAAGGGAGTTTCGAACTGATCATTAATAATCTGTAAAGAACCCCGGTGCCAGGCACGCGCGGAAGCCACTGATAAATAATAAAATAATTTTACTTTTTCATCAGGTTTTCCCTTAATTTTTTGAGATGCACGTTAAACCATCTGCTTCCTAAGTCTTGTGCTTGGCTCATTTTAGGATCTTTCTGATCTTCTTCTCCATTCATGGTTGTATTAAGAATCTTTTTAGATATGAGGCGAACCATTTGCTACCCAAGTGCTGCTCTTTAACCCCGCTGCCAGTCTCACAGAGTCTCAAAATCCGACTCATTAATCTTATTTTTGGACTTCCTGGGTTCAATAAGCAAGTGCACCACTTAGAATAGATGAGTATTCTGAGTGGATATGGGTAAAAACTACTATCAATTTACTTTAATTGAACGAGAAACGATCGCGATTTTAAAGGCTAGGGGCC
>JAIBAG010000010.1 GCA_019695305.1 bacterium | reverse complement strand
TACAAACTATCGAAATGGCCTTAAATAATAGGCCAAAAAAACTTCTAGATTATCAAACCCCTCTAGAAGTTTACACATCTAAAATAGCTTCACACCTTTCTGGTGCTTCTATTCGTTGAATCCACCCAACTCAAAAACTGATAACAAGCTGTTATCGGTTTCTCTTAAAAATCTCATTTTTGGCGTACCTTTTTTGCTTCTTTAGTCGATAATAACTCTATTGGCTTTTTTGTTTCATGTCGATTTTATAAAGGAATGTTATATGAGAAAAATTTTATTATCGTTTATTGTTATCATGTTGGTTTCGGCAAAAGTTCATGCCATCACTATTACCGTAGATCTATCTAATGATGAATTTGAGGCCGACTATGCTAGCGATTGTACCGCTGGTGTTGATTGTTCTTTTACCGAAGCCTTAAAACTGGCTAACGATACCCCCGATTTAGACACAATTCAAATTGCCGATACTGTAGGCCCTATTCAAATACTGGCCAATACCAATTATCGTATTGTGGCCCCGGTACGCATTGTAGGCTCGGGAAATGCAAAAACAGTTATTGATGGTACAAGCGCAACAGATCAACCTTTCACGGTTTATACCCAAGCATTTTTGTCGGGTGCTAGCAAATATGTTCAGTTCAAAAATATAGAATTTAAAAATTTTACACATATTCACTCATGGGAGTCTGCTATTATTTCTTTTCAGGGTGTTGGTCGTCTTGAATTGGATACTGTGAGCATGATCAACAATGCTTCTGATTATTATGGTCCCGTTCAACTAAGCGGTGCTGATAGTTTATTAACCATTAGTAATTCGGAATTTATCAATAATACAAACAGACTGAGTACGGGAGGTGTTATTTTGTCCGACCAGGGTACTGTGACAATAGTGAGCAGTACTTTTGACGGTAACACCTCTGGTGGTAACGGCGGGAGCATATATGTTTCACGAGGTGCACTTGTTGCCATAGATACTGTTTTTAGCAACAATCATGCCGGTTCACCGGTGCCTCGAGCGCATAGTGGTGGTGCTGTATTTTTAAATTTGAGTCACGGGGCATTTACTAAAACCAAATTTATTAACAATGAGGCTAAATCATATGGTGCCGGTCTTGCTGTTATTGAGGAAACTGCATGCCCGTTGTCATTTTGTCCCACTCCTCTCAATATTAATATTAGTATCCAGAATTCGGTTTTTTCAGATAATAATGCTGTTTTGGGAGCGGGTATTTATCTTAAAGATGCCGTATCGGATGATCATAATATTCATGCTTCTATTATCAATTCCAATATCATCAACAATTTTGGTCGCTCTCAGACGGTACCAGCGGTAGTCCCTGGGCAAGGTGCTGGTATCTATGCCAATAACGTAGATCTGCGCATTAGCTATTCAACAGTGGCTAATAATACGGCCTCGTATCAGGGTAATTTTGTGCCAGGAGGGGGTATTCAAATTGTTGGCAATAAAGAAGTGGGTATTAAAGCGTCCATTATTTCGGGAAATACATCCTTTATATTACAAACAGTGGATGGGGAAATTCAGGCTCAAACGGTTGCCAGCGATTGTTTAATACAATCTACAAATGCTTATAGTGCTGGCTACAACGTATGGGGAAGTACTTGTAACTTAATTAACAGTACTCCCAATGCCGATGCCACTGTTGAGAGTGCGGGTTTTGGTCCTGCTCTTCTTGAAAATGGTTTTGCAGTGGCCTTGCCTTTAACAAACGATAGCCCGGCCGTTGATTTTGCCGAGAGCACAGCCAAACATTGTGAGTCTCTTCCTGATTTTACAACCTTGTCAGTTGTTAGTGTTCCCACCGATTCTCTTGATACAGCAAGGCCTGTTGGTACTTATTGTGATGCCGGAGCTTATGAACTCAATTGTTCTTCTTTGGCAGCTTATTATCGCGATGTCGACGGTGATAGTTATGGAACGGGAACGCCCGTATTGCTCTGTTCGCCTCGTGCTGGCTATACGGTACGTGAAGGCGATTGCAACGATGCCGACTCCTTTGCGTATACCTCGGTGGCAGACGAATCGTGTGATGGACATGACAATAATTGCAATGGCGAAGTTGATGAAAATTTCCCCGATTCGGATGGTAACGGCATTAAAGACTGTTTGGATGTAGAACGTTGTGATGGTGTAGACAATGACGGGAATGGTGAAGTAGACGAAGGTTTTTCTGATATTGATGGCGACGGTATTAAAGATTGCGCTGATGTTGAAACCTGCGATGGATTGGATAATGATGGTGATGGTTCTGTAGACGAAGGTTTTGCCGATGCCGATGGTGATGGTATTGCCAATTGCATGGATAGAGAAACATGTGATGGTATTGATAATAATGGCAATGGTCAAACAGATGAGGGTTTTGGAGATGTTGATCACGATGGTATTGCCGATTGTGTGGATACCGAGGAATGTGATGGTTTTGATAACAACAATAGCGGACAGATTGATGAAGGTTTTCCCGATGCCGACGGTGACCAAATTGCCGATTGTGTTGATGTAGAAATATGTGACGGTTTGGATAACAATGGTGATGGGAATGTAGATGAGGGCTTTGATGCAAACGGTAATGGAATTTTGGATTGTTTGGAAATTCCTCAAGAGCTTTGCAATGGCATTGATGATGATGGTGATGGCCAGATAGATGAAGATTTTGGCGATAACGACGGTGATGGTATTGCCAATTGCCGTGACGTGGAAACCTGTGATGGTATTGATAATGATGGAAATGGCATTGTTGATGATGGTTTTGCCGATAGCGATTTAGATGGCATTGCCAATTGCCAGGATACCGAAACCTGTGATGGTATTGATAATGATGGAAATGGCATTGTAGATGAAGGTTTCGATGTCAATGGTAATGGTATTGCCGATTGTGCCGAAATTCCCGTTACTCCCGTAGAAGTGTGCAATGGTTTGGATGATGATGGCGATGGTCAGGTGGATGAAGGCTTTGCTGATACCGATGCTGATGGTATTGCCGATTGCCGAGATGCCGAAACCTGTGATGGTATTGATAACAATGGCGATGGCCTTTTAGACGAAGGTTTTGATGATAGTGATGGTGACGGTATTGCCGATTGTGTTGATATTGAAGAGTGTGATGATTTTGACAACAATGGTGATGGTCTAATTAATGAAGGTTTGGATTGTTCTACGCCCACCGTAGAAACTCCCGCTTCAGAGACTCCTGCCAGCGAAACCCCTGTTGATGATCCTGCTGATACTGGAAATACCCCCGTTGCCGGTGGCAAATCAAGCGGTGGTGGCTGTAGCATGAACCAACAGGCTAATTTTCAATCGTGTGCAGGGGCAGTGCTTCTGTTGGCTTACTTGGGTCTGTATTATGTAAAAAGAAAAAGGCTATCGCAGATGATTTAATACTAAGTCGTCACTAGCTTCATGATGAGGCTTTTACCGGCGCCTTATACAACAGGGCACATGGCTACGGTGTTGCGAGTGTTACTTGTTGTTTGTAAAAAATTGCGACATGCAGAAAATAAAGAACCCCTTAGTGAAAACTAAGGGGTTTTTTACTTTGGCCGACGACCAAAAGTAAGAGAACAAGTTGTTATCAGATTTTTGTGAATTTCCTCGTTTTATAAATCCTAATTTACACATCAAACGATGAGTAAAGTGTTGAGGTGAAAAAAAAGGAGATAAGATATGAAAACAAATAAAATGTTTATGATAGCTTTAACGGTTTTAGGTTTAACAATAGGTGTTTCTAGCCCCATTTTAGCGGAGGATAATGCAAACGCTGATTCTAGTAATACTGGCGATACAAATGCCGGTAGTACTGGTTCGGGTAGCGGGGATACAACCACAGAGCAGGATCCTCACGGACAGGATACTAGTGGTGGTGCAGGTATGGCTGGTGATGGCCCTTTTAAAACAACCCGTACCTGTTCAACTGGAGTTGTTGTTTCGACCTGTAAGAATGATAGTGATGGAAAAAGAAGCGTGAAGCTTTTTGGTGGTGCCATCGATATCGCAATCGATCTTTATGAACCATATAATCCAGATGAAGAAGATATGACTCCTGAAGAAAAAAAGATTCTTAAAAAATATGGCCCAGTACTTAAAGCCATGCAGCAGGAATTACAAGCAATTCATGAATAACTAAAGACTGAATTGTTAAAAGCCCCTTGGTGAAAACTAAGGGGCTTTTTTTATTCCATTTCTTCGCGATCCCCAACACCAAAATAAATACAATCGGGATGATGAAAGACGAGGGCGGAGACGGAGGCTTCGGGTTCCATCATCATACCTTCGGTAAGCTGTACGCCGATTTCTTCGGGCTTAAGTAATTTCCAAATGCCGGCCTGGTCATCCAGATTAGGGCAGGCGGGATAGCCAAAGCTGTAGCGCTTGCCGTGGTATTTGGTGACAAATCTATCTTTCATGGTTGTATCCGGGGCATCTGGAAAACCCCAGTCTTCACGTAAGCGTTGATGCAACCATTCGGCGGCACCTTCGGCGGTTTCTATTCCCAGTGCTTGTAGCGCGTGCGATTTTAAATACTCGCCCTTGTTTTTATATTCTTCCGAAATTTCGCGCACACCCGTGCCGGCGCCGACGACGAAGAGAGCTACTTGATCGCGCTTGCCGTCTTTTTTAGGGATTACATAATCAGATAAACACAAGCCGTCCTCTTTACGCTGACGGTTGAATTTAAAACTATGAACAGGTGATATGGCCCCCGGTTTAAACAAGTGAAGCGTATTGCCTTCGGCTTCGGCCTCAAAAAACTGCCACACGGCTTTTACTTTCATGAATTTGCGTGCTTCGTCTTTAATCGCTTCAATCGTTTCATTCAGCTCAATCGCTTTTGGGTCGCGCTCGGCCAGTTTATTTTCAAAATTTCCTTTAAAACCCATATGACGCACATAGAGCATCTGGGGGTTGATGTAACTCCAGATAAGATCAAGCTGAGGAACATCACGTACCTTGCGATCGGCATAGGGCATCGCAGGGATCGTAATATCGCTGCGCACGCGGGTAGAGCGAATGGTTGTCTCTGGAAGTTTTTCTTCCTTTTTAGCTGTATCCGTTCCTTCGGGCATATTAAGGAAGTTAGCTTCCAGATTTTTCCGCGCCTCCGGGTTCATGATTTTATTCGCTAAATCTAAACCCGTCATCGCGTCTTTGGCATAGAGCGTCAGTTTGGTATAGCTAGGCGCAATTTTTCCGCGTGTAAATTTATCGGATAATGCGGCACCTCCCACCATGATGGGTACGGTAATGCCGGCTTCTTTTAAATCGCCGGCGGTGATGGTCATTTGTTGTGCCGATTTTACGAGGAGGCCAGATAAGCCGATGATATCGGGCTTGTGTTCTTTGTAGGCTTTAATCAGTTCTTCGGGCGGCACTTTAATGCCCAGATTAATCACGTCGTAACCGTTATTTTTAAGAATGATCTCGACTAAATTTTTGCCGATGTCATGCACATCGCCTTTTACCGTGGCAAGCAAAATTTTCCCTTTAGCCACTACATCGGCTTTTTCCATAAAGCTTTCCAAATGGGAAACGGCAGCTTTCATGGCTTCGGCCGATTGCAATACTTCGGCTACAATTAATTCATTGGCATTAAATAAACGTCCTACTTCACTCATACCGGCCATGAGCGGGCCGTTGATGATGTCGAGCGGCTTGGCTTCTTTTAATTTTAAATCTAAATCAGGCACAAGTCCGTCTTTGGTGCCTTCAATAATATAATTAGCCAAACGTTCATCGAGCGAGAGATTAGATTTTGGTTTCTTGTCTTCCTTTTTAACAGCATTTCGGAAATGTTCAGTGATGAGGGCTATGTATTTTTGATTGTTGGCGGCTTTTTCTTCTTTGCTTTGCTTGCGCCAGTCTTCGCTTTTGGGGCCGTTGAATAAAAGATCTTCCGCTAATTTCTTTTCTTCATCCGGTATTTTAGCAAAGCGTTCCAGTTTTTCGGTATTCACAATAGCTAAATCGAGGCCTGCTTGTGTGCAATGATACAGAAATACAGAATTCACCACTTCGCGTGCCGCAGGAGGTAAGCCAAATGAGATGTTAGAAATACCAAGCGTGGTTTTACAGTTGGGAAATTTTTGTTTAATAAGACGGATGCCTTCAATAGTTTCTACCGCACCGCCAATATAGTTTTCATCGCCGGTAGCGCAGGGGAATACGAGTGGATCAAAAATAAGATCTTCTTCGTTCAGCTTATATTTTTCGGTCAGTAATTGATGTGAACGTTCGGCAATGGCCAGTTTGCGTTCGCGTGTAAAGGCCTGGGCTTGAACGGGATCTTCATCAATCGTACCGACGACTACAGCCGCACCGTATTTATGAATGAGTGGCACAATGTGCTCAAATTTTTCTTCGCCGTCTTCCAGATTAATCGAGTTAATGAGTGATTTACCCTGGCAATACGTCAGTGATTTTTCCACCGCTTTGCGGTCGGTGGTGTCGATCATGATCGGCGCTTTGATTTTATTGATGAGGAGTCCGTAGAAAGGATCGATATCGGGCAACTCATCGCGATCCGTCGATTGCAAACATACATCAATCACATGCGCCCCATTTTTAACCTGGCGGCGGGCAATATCGGTAGACTCTTCCCACTTTTCGGCATTCACCATGTCTTTAAACAGGCGCGATCCAATCACGTTGGTGCGCTCGCCGACGAGGAGGGGGCGATTATCATTGGTGGCTTCTACCGCTTCGGTACCCGCATAAAAGCTGCGGCCTTTTTGCCCGTTAATTTTGGCACGGGGTTTTTTACCAATCACCATTTGGCTGATGGCGGCGATATGTTTATTTGTTGTGCCGCAGCAGCCGCCAATCATATTCAGCCAGCCGTTATCCACAAAGCGTTCAAGCTGGCGTGCTAAAGATTCGGGAGTTTCTAAATAATTACCGTCTTCATTGGGTAAACCCGCATTGGGATAACACGATACGCGTGTGGGGCTTAGCTCGTGAATGGTGCGGATATGGTCCGTCATAAACTCCGGACCTGTAGCGCAGTTTAAACCAATCGCAAATAAATCGGCATGGGTGAGTGAAACAACCAAAGCATCCGCTGCTTGGCCAGCCAGCATGGTGCCCATAGGTTCGATGGTGCCCGAAACCACAATCGGTAATTTGATGCCGGTTTGTTTAATAGCTTCATTCACCCCGATGATACCAGCTTTAATATTGCGCGTGTCTTGGCAGGTTTCTAAAAAGAGTATATCGGCGCCGCCTTCAATTAAAGCAATTGTTTGAATTCTAAAATTATCAATGAGTTCCTGAAAGGTGACTCCGCCTGTGACCGAGATCGCTTTTGTAGTAGGGCCAATGGAGGCTGCCACAAAGCGGGGTTTGTTGGGTGTTGAAAATTCTTTAGCTGCCTTTTTGGCAATCTCAACTGCTGTCTTGTTAATGAGATAAGCTTTATCGGCAAGCCCGTACTCGGCTAATACCAGTGGTGTGCCGCCAAAAGTATTGGTTTCTACAATATCAGACCCCGCTTCATAGTATTTGCGGTGTATATCTAAAATAACATCCGGACGGGTCAGTACTAAATTTTCGTTACATCCTTCAAGGGCTGCGCCTCCAAAATCATCGGCGGTAAGGTTGCACTGTTGAAGCATGGTGCCCATGGCGCCGTCTAAAACAAGGATGCGTTCTTGGGAGAGTTCTGTAAGAAGTTTGGTGTTATTTGACATGGCGAGTATCTAATAAAAAATGGCAGGCTATACAAGGAGTTATTAGGGTTTAAGCGTGTGCTCAAGCCAGGCTGTTGAACAGTATTCTTTGTAAGCGTTATCATGATTTTTAGATTGGATAAGCATAGAAGCAAGCTGCCGGCCTACAAAGTTCGTTGTCAAATAAACCCAAGGTTTTTTTAGGTTCATTTTGGCCGGGGGGTTAAATTTTGGATATACAATATCTTTGGCTAGACACATGCTGCCAGCAAAATCATTGTCGATTAAAGGTTTGTAATACTCTAGGATTATATTTGTTGTTTGTTTGGGCAAAAAAAGATGAGCGAATTGAGTGACTTCTTTATATTGCGTTTTCTTTTTTGACAGGAGAGTGCTGATTTCGCAGTAAGCAAATAAAAAATCCATACTTATGGCTTGCCGAAGTTGATTAGCGCTTTCTGTTGTATTTGGAGCTATGGCAAATGTTTGTCTTTTAAATAGTATGTTCAGTTTGTAGGAATCTTGCAAAGATTCCTGAGCGATTAAATAACTTATAAGTGAAAATGGTTTTGTTTGTAAGGCTAGTCCCAATTTCGTAAGGAGATCTACATATAAGATAGCCTCATTAAGGTTTTGCTTAAGGTAAGCATCCGTTATTTTGAGCAACAAAAGATTCTTTAAATCAATGGCTTTATGAACAGGTGCAGCCACATTCTCTTTTATAGTTTCACATAAATCGTTTTTTTGTGGTGCGTAAAAAAGGGTGCTGTTTTTTGCCAAGCTTTCCCATTCATTTAAAATTAATTGATGAGTTTTTAAAAAGTTTTGCAGTATTAGCTTTTCTTGGGCTGTTATTGAGTTGATGTCTACAGAATCATAGTCGTTGTTATTATTTTGAGTGTCACTATTTGTGGCTAGTTTATTCTCAATACTATCTAAAATAATTTCGATGGTTTCGTTGTCTAAATCGCTAAATTCAAGTGAGTTGATAAAATCATAAATATTCACACCATCAGGTTGTTGGCTTGCCTCGTTTTTGAGTTGATCAATCCATTGTTGATCGCTGACAGATAGAAGAATATCTTTTGTTGTGAATGAGAGGTAAACTATGTATCCCTTAAAAAGGATTGTGGTGGCAATTATGAGGCTAATGAGTATTCCTAAAGTAACTAGAATTTTTTTAAGCATGCCGGCAGGTTAGTTTTAAGAGTTTTTAGAAGCAATATTTTTTTGGAGGTTTTATGGGATTTTTTAAAAAAAAATGGGAGCGTTTTTTACAGGCTGATAAGCTGAATCAGTGGGGTATTATTTTAGGAGTTGTGTATGGTTTGGTGGCTCAAGTGGCTGTACGTACCATGATGTATTACAAGTTTGCTGAAATTCCCCAAGATGCAACGAAAGAAATCTTAACTTATCCGTGGATGATCATGTCTTTAGGTTATGTGTTTGTGCTGCCTTTTGTTGTTGGCATTATTGCTGTTTTTTATTCTTCTAAACCTATCCGCATATGGAGTGCCCTTTTTCTTCCCTGGATACCCATGTGTTTCCTTTTGTTATTTGCTCTTTTGGTGGGTTGGGAAGGTTCCATTTGTTTAATTATGGCGGCGTGCATTCATTTGCCTTTGGCAAGTATTGGCGGGCTTGTAGGCTGGCTGGCTCGTGTTTTTAAAAATAGTCATGGTCGTTTGGCGACGGTGATGATGGGTTTCTTTTTGGTAGCGCCCGCGAGTTCGGCTTTGGTAGAAAACCAGCTTGTCTTGCCCACAAAAGAACGCATTGTTAAAACCGAAATTTCTATTGAGGCCAAGCGCGATGTGATTTGGCAGCATATCATCCGCGTACAAAAAATAGACGAACCCATTACAGGCTTTTTTTACACCATGGGTTTCCCAAAGCCAATTGAAGCTGATTTAAGTTTTGAAGGCTTGGGTGGCGTGCGCCGTGCGCTGTTTGATAAAGGGCTCTTTTTTACCGAAACCATTACCGAGTGGAAAAATAAAGAAGTAATTGCGTTTTCCATTAAGGCCGATCCCAATGCTACGCCTTTAACAACATTAGATGCCCATGTGGTGCCTGGCGGGCGTTATTTTGATGTGCTTGAGGGAAAATATGAAATTGAAATGATAGATGAGTCGCATGCTATTCTTCATCTTCAAAGCCGTTATGAGGTATCTACGTTTTTTAATTTTTATGCCCAGCTCTGGGGTGACTTTTTAATGCGTGATGTCCAGAATAGTATTTTAAAAGTGATTAAGAACAGGTGTGAAAATAAAGGACAGAGTTAATCGGCAATTTTCCAAGCTCCCTTTTCTCGGAAGGCTTTTATGTTTTGCCTTTTAGCGGCATTAAGTAATGTGTTTAAACGAAGTTTCTTGTTTTTGGCATATTCCGAAAGGGTAATAATGTTTTGTCCTTTTAAATAAGCCAGTCTTTTATGCAGCGATTCTGTTAATGCTTTTGAAAAGATCTTTTCTGTTATTTTGGTATTTTTGTTTTTTTGGTATTCCGCAAATCCCTTCATGTATTCCTTTTTTTCTTTATTACGAATAATAATACCTGGAAATCCAAGATGTAAAAGCTGGTAGTTAACAAGTATGCGTCCAATGCGGCCATTGCCATCGTTGAAGGGATGAATGGTTTCAAATTTGAGATGAAATCTTGCGATTTTATCGAGAAAATAAGTTTCATAATCGCTATTTTCTTCGGTCAGTAGTTCGTTTATTAATGCAGGGAGGTGTTCGGGAGGTGCCGCAATGTGTTTGCCAACGCGCACATATTCCCCCTTTATTCGAAGTCGTCCGGCGATTTTGTCGTTAATGTTTCCTAAGAGCAGCGAATGTAGGGTAAGTATCATGTCGAGATTCAGTTCTTTTTTATGGGCATGGTTACGGATGTATTCAGTGACTCGTGCCAGATTTTTAGCTTCAAAAACTTCACGCACATTCATGCGGCGCGACACTTCCATTTCGAGCAGAATTTTTTCGGTTTCATCTAATGTTAAAGTGGAGTTTTCGATGGCATTGGAATTGTAAACACTCTCCGGTATTTCTGTTTCTTCAATAAGAACAAGGAGAGATTCTTTTCCTGGGCGTAGCTGATCATATTCTGCTTTTAATTTGGCTATTTGCGTTCGAGTGGGCTTGGTGGTGGCCATGGGGCACTATCTCAAATTCACTATTTTTTGTCAATTATTAGTGAATATGTACATTTAATTACGTAAATTCACTAATAATTGATTTTACTGCTTATTTAAAGCTGACCCAATTTGTATTCATTTTATTAGTATTAATTTTAATATTAAATAAATTATATTATAAATCATATATTTATAAATATATATGTATTCAAATGAATACACTTTTGTCTTTTTTATCTTGTTAGAAAGGGGGCTTTTGCATACAAGTGAGTCATCAAGGCGAGTAACCGGAAGACAACATGGGGTGGTCAAACGGTAGGTAAGCCCTGAAACACGAAAATGAAAAAACAAAGTTTAATTAAAAAAGTAGTTTTTACAGGAGCCATCCTTGCCGGTATGGTGGGAACCAGTTCGGCATGGGCTGCTTCCACTTTAAATGTTGATCAAAACGATCCTGCCTGTAGCGATGTGGCCGGTACACCGTACTGTACCATTCAAGCCGCTGTTACGGCTGCCGTAGAAGGTGATACCATCAACATCGCTTCTGGTACTTATCACGAAAATGTTCTTTCTGCCGATAAAGGTCTTATCCTTCAAGGTGAAGACGAAGCCACTACTATTATTGATGGTGGTAATGCTGGTACGGTTGTTAAATTTCAATCGGCTACCGATCGCGATGTAGAATTGCATGATCTTACCCTTCAAAACGGTAAAAGTTTGAACGGTGGTGGTATCTATCACGATAGCGGTTCTCTTGTGATTGAAAACTGTTCGATCATCAGCAATGAAGTAACAGCCGGTGGTTTGGGTGGCGGTGTGTTTTTTACAAACGGTGAACTGAGCATTAGCGATTCGCTCATTGAAGATAACCTGGCCCCTGGTGCTACGGCCGGTGGTGTTTTTGTGGCTACGGCTACCGTAAATGTTAAATCGTCGTCTATTAGTCATAATCAGGCCAATGTGATTCCCGGACTTTATCATGCAAGCGGTATCCTTCTTATCGAAGACAGTCAGCTTGATGAAAATACATCTACTACGGCAGGTGGTGGTTTGTATCATGCTGCTGGTAATCTTACCTTAAAGAATAGCTCGGTTTCTAAAAATATAGCGGTGGGATATCCCGGTATTTTAAATGGTATGGGCAGTGTGACGATTTTAGATTCTAATATTGATGACAACACGTCCAGTAACGCTCTTGGTGCTCTTTATCATACCGATGGTGAGCTGGTGATTCGTCGCTCAAGCATTAGCCGTAACGAGGCTGTGGGTTATACCGGTATTTATCACGGTTTGGGACATATGATCCTCGATCAAACCCAGGTGGATGATAACGTAAGCGTTGGTGCTCCTGTTGCTGGTATCATTCAGGGTACGGGTAATGTGGAAATTATGAATTCTAGTATCAGTGGCAATACAGCTACCGATTATGTGGCTTTATATTTCCCGGCTACAGGAGGTTCGGTTTCCATTACCAATTCTCATATCGATAACAACGAAGCAACCGGCAGCTATGGTGGATTGATTAACGCTAGTGTTGAAATGGATGCTACAACGGTACTTAACAATAAAGCCGCCGGAAACATTGCTGGCTTGTATTTGACTGGTACATCGGTTGAAATTAGTAACTCTACCATTGCTGGAAATGAGGCGGGTTCTAGCGTTGGAGGTCTCTATGTAACGGCAACTAATGCTACACTTACAAACTCTACTGTAAGTGGCAATAAAGCTAAATCGAGTGTGGGTGGTTTGTTTATTGCCGGTAATTCCGAAATTAGTTCCTCTACTATTGTTGATAATATTGCCGATAGTGATAACGACGCTTCGGGCGATGTTGGTGGATTGTATAACGCGGGTGGTACCATGCTCATCCGTAACAGTATTGTTGCTAAAAACCAGGATTTAGGCGGAGAAGTTCCCGATTGTTTTGGTGCCATCACTTCCGATGGTTATAACTTAATTGGCGACAATACAGCTTGTACGTTTACCAGTTCTACAGGTGACTTAATAGGTACAGCTGGCAGCTTGATTGACCCCTTGTTAGAAAGTTTGACCGATAACGGCGGTGCTGTCCCCACAATAGCGTTACAGGCTACAAGCCCTGCTGTGGATGCGGCTAATCCTAGTGGTTGCGAAGATGCTGTGGCCAGCGTGTTAACAGTAGATGCCCGTGGTTTTGCCCGGGCCATTGATGGTAATGCCGATGGAGTAGCTGCCTGCGACATGGGTGCTTTTGAATTGGGCCACTGTGGTGATGCTTCGCTCGAAACCGGTGTAGAAGAATGTGATGATGGTAACGTGGTGGATGGCGATGGCTGTTCATCGGCCTGCACCATTGAAACTCCTGTTCCTTCTACCTCGTCCGGTTCGTCTGCCGGTGGTTGTTCCATTAACCCCGCGCAAACTCAAGCCTCAGCTATGGCGGTGGTTTTTGCCTTAGCGCTTGGTGGAATCACAGTTTTACGCTTACGTAAAAAAATCCAATCGCTTGAATAAACGACCCTTCAAGTGAACGGTACTTCAGTAAAAAGGTCCCCGCATGGTGCGGGGACCTTTTTTTATTCATTAATTTTCTACAAACAAATCGAGTGCTGGTGTGGTGCCGGGGATGGTGGTGTACTTTTCGAAATTGGTATACCCACGCGTTTTTAAAAAATCTTCATCTAAAAGAGTTTGCCCCGTCAGTTCTTTTGGAGGAGTTATTAAAATTTCGTAGGCGGCGTCGGCCATAATGGCCGGTGTGCGCGAAATTTCCATACCGGTTTCTCCCATAATCATATTCACCGCGGCTGTAGCAATAATCGTGCGGGGCCATAATGAATTAACAGCAACGCCTGCTTCTTTTAATTCGGCGGCCATGCCAATGGTAGCCATGCTCATGCCGTATTTGGAAATAGAATAAACCACATGATTGCCATACCATTTTGGATTTAACGAAAGGGGAGGTGATAAATTGATAATATGGCCGCCATTTTTTTTGAGATGAGGGATGCAATAGTGCGAACACATCAGTACCGCTCTTACGTTAATATCGAGCATCAAATCCATACGCTTGGGTGGGGTAGATTCGAGCTGTGTTAATTGAATAGCGCCGGCATTATTAATAAGTCCGTCAATACACCCAAATTTTTCAATAGTTTTATTCGCCATCTCTTGCACGCTTGCTTCGTCACGCACATCCACCTGCAGAGGAAGAGCTGTGCCTCCTAAAGCTTCTACTTCCTTGGCAACCGAATAAATGGTGCCTGGCAATTTTCCTTCGGTTGTCGATTTGGCAGCGAGTACAAGGTTAGCTCCATCTTGAGCCAGTTTTAAAGCGATCTCCCGGCCAATGCCGCGGCTAGCGCCCGTGATAATAATAGTTTTTTTGCTGAGTTTTGACATAAACGATATTTCTGATGGATTAAGCGTATAAGTCAACAAATTTTACACTGTTTCATTTAAGGTGGCCGGTAGCAATAGCCTTGCGTTACGTTTAAAAAATAGATATGGCCAATACCATATGATTTGGATTACCACATCGTCTCCCGATATTTTTCAGTTGGCCAGTAGCTGGCTTATTACCCGTTTTGTTGATCAAAAAGCAGAAATTATTTTTGCCCCTGAGGAATCGGTGAATACGGTTATTTCCGAAACCTTGGGCCTGCCTTTTGATATTGAAGGCGTAGAATTTTCGCGTACGCAGGGATGGAGTGCGTTTGAGCGTATTTTGGTATCGTACCGTTTTACTAATCCGGCACTGGGTAAAATGGCGCCTGTGTTGCGATATAGCAATGCGTTAACATTAAAAGAATATTTTGAGACGTTTGGTTTAAAAGAGGAGGCAGCCCGTTTGGTCCAAATTCCAGCTAACGATAAAGAAGCTTTAGCTTTTGGTTTAAAATTATTTGATGCTCTTTATAATAAAGTGCGTGAGTCTACTTTAGCCGAAGGAGTAGGTCACAATATTGACCCTATTAAAGGGCTGTAACCTTGTTATGAAATATATTTTTATCATTATTCTTTTTTTTATGTCGGCTCCGGTTTTTGCCGGATCAAGAGGCGATATGTGTGATGCATTAAAAGATGTGCCTCCTTGGGTTAAAAATGATTATATTGTTGAAGTAAGCCTGCAGCCGCAGGCTGGCAAATATCCCGACAAGTACAGGCTTAATAACTGGATGCCCGATGAGGCCGAGTTAAAAAAAGTGCAGATAACGGCGAAAGTTGTTGGGGTTATTAAAGGTGGTCTTAAAGTGGGCGATTCTTTACCTCCCCAATATTCTATAGGGATTTTTTCTTCCACCAACCACACCGGGGCATTTTGGGCCGATTTTTTTTCCAGAAAAAAAGTGACTCTTTTAACTGGCCCCACTCTCGATGATTGGGCCGGCGAAGCTTATAGTTCCCCCATACCTGCTGTTAATGTTGATTATTTAGAAGGATATAAAAAGTACAAGGAAGCGGTTATAGGGTGCAGATAAGAGAGGGGTGGGGTCTTTTCACAAGCCTTTTGCCAATAAAGTGGTGACCATTTGGTTTAAGCTTACTTTTTCACGGGTGGCACGGATGATGAGATCTTTATGAAGCGCTTGTGGCAGGCGGACGTTAAATTTGCCGCTGGCCTTGCGCATGAGAGCTGGTTTAGGAATGGGATGTTTTAGTTTTTTGGCGGCCATGATCCAACTTTCGATAGCCTGATGGACATGTTTTAAAGCCTGTTCACTGGTTTTGCCGTGGGTGATGCAGCCTTCCAGCTCCGGTACTTCGGCTATATAGCATTGGTCTTCTTCCGACCATAAAATATTGATGAGATAAGCAGTTTTGTTTTTCATAGAATGCCCCGTGTTTGAAGAGATTTTTTGATTTGCCGTAGCTGATAAGAGGGGACATCTTTGCTGTGGGAAGCAATCACGATATGAATATCGGGATATTGATGATGCCCCCATACTTCATGAGAACCCTTACCTCTTATTTTTATAAAGCCCAGCCTAGACAGTAATGTTTCCAATTCGGATTGTTTAATATTTTGCCGGTCCAGTTTTTCGATGAGACTTTCTGCTGATCCCATATCATTTGGTACCATATATAGTGGCATTTTTTCAAGAGCTATTTGATAACAAACTGATAGCAGTTTTTGTGTTTGGGCCTGTTTTGGAGGTAACATTTTCCTTGTAATGTCGATAAAAAACTGTTGAGGAGAAATTTATTTATGAGCGCAAAAACTACAATAAATTATACCGATTTGGACTTTGTGGCGAATGAATATGTGGTGGGTGAGGGTGAGCAAAAAACAAATAACCTTACCACTTTGTTGACGACGATTGATGTTGACCGTAATTTTGCAATCAGTAAAGAAGAATGGGATGTGGCTATTGCCAGTGGTTCTATCAACTGGCTGATTGATCCTTTCCGTAGGGATGAATTCCAATTTACAGGTATCAGGGCTCTTTTATGAAATTGACTCTTATAAGCCCATTACAAGTTCAGAGCCATCGGATGGTAATGGGTTTTGTGATTCGTCTTTGGGGGATGTGGTGTGTGTTTATAAACCAAGATACCAAACCATTCCTGATAATCCAGTTCAAACCCTAAAGAGTTTATTTGACAGTAATGAATTAAATAATGTTGAGTATAAAGTTCCCCCAGACAACTCAGAAATGGGGCCATCACTTGTTTTTAAGTACAATTTAAATGGTGAGCCAAAATTTGTAATTATACCAAAAAATAAATTAGCAGCTTTTTTTGCATATCTGGAACAGGCAAAAAGCAGGGGCTGGACAATAATTACTAATGGTAGCTCTCATTTAGAACCCGCTTTGAGAATGGGTAGCGGCGGGGGTTATGATTATAAGCTCTTATCAGAAATAGAAAGGGGTTTAATGACTCCTTTTCAGAGGAATATTTTTTATGGTGCCGTGGCTGGTGCTTTGTTTGGCACTGTCGATGTAGGTATGGATAAGGAAGGTGTTCCCGAATGGGCACAATCGTGGATTTTCGGTGTTTTTGGTGGTATGTTAATCGCTACGGCACCGGCGGATTTATTGGTTTTACCGGTGGCGGTTCCCGCACATGAGATGGGTGAACGTGCCGGTGAATGGGTGGGTGAAACGGGGGTTGTGCAAGAGACGCAGCACGCTATTGGTTTTGATTTAACTCCCAATCAATGGGGAACCTTAGGTGGAAGTACGGCGGAAGGGGCCATGTTTGCGAGTGCGGCCCAAGTGGCGCATGGTACCGGAGCGTATCAATGGCTCGATTCTACCCGTGTGGCGCAGGGTGTGCGTTCTGGAGCGCAGGGCATTATTGATGGCGTGACAAGCAGCCTGGGCCGTGTGTGGGCGGGTTTGATTGGCACACCGCTGATAATGATCGGCAATCCGGATGCAGTTTTGAACAATGACTATCAACCAGGTGTGCCGCACATGAAGCAGGGGTAGTTTTTTCTCAATCCCTATCTCGTAAAATAAAGGGCAGGGCCTCTGCAGCGGGTGGGGTCAGGTTGCATCATCATACAAGTTAAAACACCAGCAACTAGTATGATGACGCAACCCCAAGGTGTCTTTTCACAAGCCTTTTGCTTGAAAATTTTCTATTGCGGTGTTGCCGATTCGGTAGCGCTTATTTTGCCATCCGAACCAATTTTATAAGTGATAAAAGTTTCCTTTTTAGACGTGGGTTGTTGTTCCCCGCTATCGGCAATCATGAACTTTGTTTCGGTTTTACGGGCTGCAATGCTATGCCCACCTTCTAAAGTGGCGGTTTGAATATTTTGAAATTCGATATCACCTTCCTGCAAAGCAATAATTTTATTATCGATGGGTTGGCCTGCAAGTGTATAAGTGACCAAAACAAAATACTCACTACCCTCGCCAATACCATTGGTTTGACGGTAAATTAAGGCCACATATTGAGATGTGGATTCGTAGTTAAACGCCGGATAAAATTCACAGCAACCACTTCCGGCTAAAAAAGGATTGGTAGGTTTATATTGGTTAGGGTCGCCCGCATAATCGACTGGCATCGATTCGATGGCGTTGGCGGGAAGTGTTGCCTCCATCGATTCATCTCCTGGTAAAATATCTTGAGGAAGATAAGATTGTAAAAAAAGCTTTTTGAACATTTCAAATGCCTGATTTTGTGTTTGGGCTGCCGGTTGCGCAGGAGTAGGTGTTTGAGATGTAGAAGTGTTTGTAGTCGGTTGTGTAGCCTGTTTGCTAGCGGGGCAGCCACCGCAATGAATTGATGTTAATAAAAAAAGAAGTGGTAAATAGGATGTTTTTTTAAGCATAGGGATCTTTTAACAAATTTTTTTTACGAGGGCAAAGTTTTTTGACTAAGTATCTGCCAGTGTTGAGCCAAACGTTTAAGAGAATTTTCGTAATTGCCCGTTAAAATATCTTCAATTTTTACCCAGGCTAAGTTGTTCGATTCTTCACTCACAATAAATTTGTCTGTATTGGCCACAAACGGAAAATTAACATCATAATGAAAATGCTCGGGTTCATCCTTGCGGGCAGGAATGAGGTGAATATCTATCCCCAAAATTTGAGGCGAGAGGGGAGTAATAGACAAAATACCCGATTCTTCCTGGGCTTCCCTCAAACAGGTTTCTAAAATATGAGGATTACCGTCGGCATGCCCCCCCAATTGGATCCATTTATCCAGTTTTTTGTGGTGTGTTAACAAAACATGGGTTTTGGCCGGGTTTAAAAGCCAGGCCGAGCCCGTTACGTGGCCTGCCAGGTGTTCGCGCTTAAAACAATGGGGCGTGCTTTTAACAAAAGCCATAAAACGGGTTTTTAATTGCTCTTCATGATTATTTAAGGGGCAAAAAGCTTCTAACAGGCTTAAGAGATCCATGGTATTAGCACTAGCGCACCTTGAGGTGCCATGCTATAAAAATTCTTCATGCCTCAGCACTTAACATCATTAATGAAACGTGTGGTGCGCCAATTAATTCCGGTACTTATTCCGGATAATCCTGTTTTTACATTCGATGATATTGCCGACTGGTTTTTTGGGTATATGAACCGTATGCTGATAGAACAGCCGCCGTTAACCCGTTTTTTTCTTAAAATGGGTTTTGTTGTTTTTGAATATGCCGTTCCTTTTTTTGGTTTTGGGTTTCAGCGTTTTTCATCCTTGTCTGATGCTAAAAAAGAAAAATATACTCACAAATGGGCCCATAATAAAATTGTGGCCATCCGCGAAATTTTTAAGGCCTTAAAAGGATTTTTACTGGTTATCTATTTTGCCGAAAGGCGCATTTGGAATTATGTGGGATATTTTCCGGAACCTTATATTAACGAGAGAATTGCGTTAAGGCAGGAAATTTTGAATAAGTGAATGGTGAATGGTTGATGGTGGATGGTAAAAAAAGCTCATTACTATCCACTATTCACTATCCACTATCCACCTCTTATGATTCTTACTTATTCCGACATCAAAAAAAATATTTCCGAAAAATGCGATGCCGTGGTGGTGGGGAGTGGTGCGGGTGGTGCGGCTGTGGCCAAGGAACTGGCCGAAGCAGGGTTATCGGTTATTGTTTTGGAAGAGGGTGGTTATTACAAAACCGAAGATTTTAGGCACCTCAACACGCTTGAAGGAATTATCAAGCTCTACCGCGATGCAGGTTCTACCGCCATGATGGGTAAACCCAACATCATGTACACCGAAGGGCGTTGTGTGGGTGGGTCTACCGTTATTAACGGCGGCATGTGCTGGAGGACGCCCGATAAAATTTTAAAACGCTGGCAATGGGAAAACGGGCTGACTGATTTAACGCCTCAAAAGATGGATTTTTATTTTGACCGCGTTGAAAAAATGCTGTCGGTATCTCCTGTTTTGCCCGAAGCGCAAAATAGAGATTCCGATTTGTTAAAGCTGGGGGCCGAGCGTTTGGGCTACAAGGTAAAACCCAATGTGCGGTCGGGAAAAGCTTGTGTGGGCACCAATCAATGTTTGGTTGGATGTCCTACGGGGGCCAAACAATCATCTCTTGTTTCTTATATTCCTGCTTTTATTCAGGCCAAGGGCCGCGTGATTGCCAATTGTCGTGTTAAAAAAGTGCATCTTAAAGGTTCTAAGGCAGATGGTGTTTCGGGTGTTATTGTTCATCCCGAAACTAAAAAAGTATTACACAAGGTACGTATTCAGGCTCCTATTACTGTTGTTTGTGGTGGAGCCATTCAAACACCCGTACTCTTACTCCGCAGCAAGGTAGCTAATTCATCCGGACTTGTTGGTAAAAATTTATTTGCTCATCCCAATACCAAAGTAGTGGGTGTGTTTAACGATAAAGTTGAAGCCTGGAAGGGTGTTAATCAGGCGTGTCAGATAACCGAATTTATGGACGAAGGAATTATTATGGCGGTTAATTTTATTCCGCCAACTGTAATGGCCTTGGCTCTCCCTCAATATGGGAGGGGTTTTTTAGATGAAATTAAAGAAATTTATAATCACTGTGTAACAGGCGCTGCATTAATTGAAGACACCTCGCGTGGTCAGGTGCGGGCTATTCCCGGCGATCAGGCTTTGGTAACCTATAGTTTAAACGCGCGCGATTTTGAGCTGGCCAAACGGGCCATTGCTCTTTTATCTGAAATATATTTTGCGGCCGGCGCCAAGCGGGTGTATTTGCCATTTGATAATTTGCACGAAATTAAAACGCTGGATGATATCCGTAAAATTTACGAATATCCCATGAGACCTATCGATTTAGAGCTGATGACAGTACATATGATGGGGACTGCTCAAATGGGTAGTGACCCAAAAAAATCGGTTGTGAATGGTTTTGGAGAAAGTCATGATGTAAAAGGTTTGTATGTGGCCGATGCATCGGTGTTTCCATCGTCTATTGGTGTGAATCCTCAAGAAACCATTATGGCATTGGCCACACGCACGGCTTTTCACATTGCCGAAAATGTAATGAAGTACCGGACATAACATGATTAATTTAGACACTATTAAGGACGAAGCGGTTGCATATCTTCAACAGCTTATCCGTATCAATACTACCAACCCTCCCGGTAATGAACTGGAAGCTATTAAATTTTTATCGGGAATTCTTACCAAAGAAAATATTCCACACGATATTTTTGAAAGTGCACCCGGGCGCGCCAATTTAGTGGCGCGTCTTAAAGGCAATGGTTCTAAAAAACCACTTCTCTTAACCGGCCACGTGGACGTGGTTCCTGCCGAGCCCCAGCATTGGGCTGTAGATCCGTTCTCGGGAAAAATTCAAGATGGCTGTATTTGGGGCCGTGGTGCGGTGGATATGAAACAGATGGTGGTGATGGAGCTGATGATGCTTCTTTACGCCAAACGGAACAGTTTAAATTTAAATCGCGATCTTATTTTTGCCGCGGTGGCTGATGAAGAAGCGGCCTGTACTCACGGCAGCCAGTGGCTGGTTGAAAATCGTCCGGAGTTGGTGCAGGCCGAGTATGCGTTAAACGAAGTAGGTGGTTTTAGTTTGTATGTAGAAGACAAAGTTTTTTACCCTATTGGTGTAGCCGAGCGTGGTATTTGCTGGTTTAGGGTTATTGCAAAAGGTGATCCGGGCCACGGATCTATGCCGCACGATAACCAGGCAGTTAATAAACTCACGGGTGCAGCACATCGTTTGGGCACACATCATTTGCCGTTTCATTCGCATCCTGTGGTAAATAAATTTATTAGTTATTTGGCCAGTGCCCAAAAATTTCCAAAAAATATTATTTTAAGTCTTGTTAAAAACCGTTTGTTTCATTCGTTTATTACCAGCAAAGTATTGCCCGATAAAAAGCGTGCTAAAGTTTTTAATGCTCTTTTTCACAACACGGTATCTCCCACTATTCTTAAAGCGGGTAGTAAGGTAAATGTAATTCCGTCTACAGCTACCTTTGAAGTAGATGGGCGTATTTTGCCTGGGCAAACGGTAGAGAGTTTTTTAAATGAAGTGCGCGAGGTGATTGGCCCCGGTTTAGATATTGAAGTAAACTATAAATGGAATCCTACCGAAATTAAAGATTATCAAAATGATTTTTACGATGTGTTGGCCAGTAGTGTGATTGAAAATCACGAGGGAGCTATTCCTGTTCCGTATCTTATTCCAGGTTTTACCGATGCTGCTCATTATAGCCGCCTGGGTATTAAAAGTTATGGTTTTGCGCCTGTAAAATTGATGCCTAACATGAATTTTTCGGAAATGTTTCATGGGCACAACGAACGTATTCCTGTGGAAGGATTTTTGTGGGGTGTAAAAGTATTGGGCGATGTTATAAGAAGAGCTTAAATGTTAAAACAAATTGTTAAGCAATTTTTTAAATCTAAACTGAATGCAATTGGCTTTTTAATTGTACTTACATTATTTGCCATTGCCATAGCAGCGCCTCTTTTAGCCGGTAACAAGCCTCTTCTTTTAAAATATCAGGGGCACATGTATTTTCCTGTTTTTGGCAACGAACCTCAAAATATTTCATCGTATCGTGATTTGACCTTGCAAAAAAAGGATTTTGGTTTCATGCCTCCCATACCGTATTCTCCTACCGAGTATAATTTGGATAATCCGCTTATTGCTCCTGGCCACGAACATTTTTTAGGAACCGATGAACAGGGTCGTGATATTGCCTCGCGCATGATTCATGGTTCACGTATTTCGCTGTCGGTAGGTTTTGTTGCGGTGGGTATTTATCTTGTTGTGGGTGTTATTATTGGTGCCGTGGCCGGTTACTATGGTGGCAGGGTTGATATCATGATTTCCCGCTTTATGGAAATGGTGATGTGTTTTCCCACGTTCTTTCTAATTCTGGCCGTTTTGGCCTTTGTAGGCCCAAGTCTTATTAATATTATGATTGTTATTGGGCTTACCAGCTGGACGGGAGTGGCTCGTTTGGTGCGTGGAGAGTTTTTAAAATTGCGGGATCAAGATTTTGTGAGTGCCACGCGCGCCTTAGGCTTAAGAGTACCACGCATTTTATTTAAACATATTTTGCCCAATGCCATGGCGCCTGTTATGGTGTCGGCTACGTTTGGGGTGGCCTCGTCCATTTTAATTGAATCGTCGCTTTCGTTTTTGGGTTTTGGTGTACAACCACCCACGCCTAGCTGGGGGGATATTTTGTCGCAGTCGCGCGAATTTATGGATATTGCCTGGTGGCTTACTTTTTTTCCGGGATTTGCTATTTTTATTACCATCACGTCTTTTAATATTGTAGGCGAAGGCCTAAGAGATGTGCTCGATCCTAAACTCAAGACGTGATACAACTTAATTATGCCGTCATTGTTAGATATTAAAAATTTAAAAACTTTTTTTCATACTCAAAACGGGATTGTGAAAGCCGTTAACGATGTGAATTTGTCGGTTCAAAAAAAATCTATCCATGCTTTGGTGGGTGAATCGGGTAGTGGAAAGAGTATGACTGCACTTTCCATTTTAAATTTAATTTCTGAGCCGGGGCGTATTGAAGACGGTGAAATTATTTTTACCCCTCATGATAATGAACGCATAGATCTACTTTCGCTTACCGAAAAAGAAATGCAAGCAGTGCGTGGCAAGCGCATTGCTATGATTTTTCAGGAACCCATGACAAGCCTTAATCCGGTGTATACCATTGGCGACCAAATTGCCGAAGCCGTTTTGGTTCACGAAAAAGTTTCCAAGCAAGAAGCCTTAAAACGCTCAATTGACATGTTGCAAAAGGTGGGTATCCCTAACCCAGAGCGTCGTGTGCACGATTACCCGCATCAAATGAGCGGCGGGATGCGTCAGCGGGTGATGATTGCCATGGCGTTATCGCTTAACCCCGAACTGCTTATTGCCGATGAACCCACTACCGCTTTAGATGTAACCATTCAGGCCCAAATTTTAGATTTGATTCACCAATTAATTGACGATTTAAATATGACCTTGCTGCTTATCACGCACGATTTTGGTATTGTGGCCGAGCATGCGCAGGATGTGTCGGTGATGTACGCCGGCGAAGTTGTGGAGCAGGGCAAGGTTACCGAAATTTTTGACAGGCCCATGCATCCGTATACCAAGGGGCTTTTGGAATCTATTCCTAGTTTGAAAAAACAGGGAGAAAAAAAGTTAAAATCCATCCCGGGTGTGGTGCCTAATTTATCAGAACTGCCCGCAGGATGTTATTTTGGTGATCGCTGTGAGCGGGTATTTGAAGATTGTAGATTAAATCACCCGTGGATGTTGGGGGATAAAAACAAAGCGCACCGGGCGCGTTGTTTTAAACCATATTAAGGTCTTAACCCCGAGATTAGGACTTTTAAAATTTTAGACACGCCGTTGTTTGGGTCGGCCCAAACAACGGCTCCAATATCGCCGATTGAATCTTTATATCCCGCTTGTTTCAATCGACGACATAGGGTCTAAAATTTTAAAAGTCCTAATCTCGGGGTTAAGTCTATTTTAATATTTGTGTTTTATTTGAGTTGTTAGAGAGAAGAAAAAAAGAAATGACCGAACTCTTAAAAATCAACAATCTCACTAAAAAATTCCCTATCAAAGGAGGATTTTTTAAAAAAACGGTAGGCCATGTGCATGCGGTTACCGATGTGTCGCTTGCTGTAAACGAAGGTGAAATTGTGGGGCTAGTGGGTGAGTCGGGTTGTGGTAAGTCTACACTGGGGCGCTCGATTTTAAAACTGATAGAACCCGATAGTGGCGATATTATTTTTGATGGAGACAATATCACCGCGTACTCGTCTTCTCAAATGCGGGCCTTGCGTAAGAAGATGCAGATTATTTTTCAGGATCCGTATTCCTCACTTAATCCACGCATGACCATTGGCAAGGCTATTGAAGAACCTATAAGGGTGCATAAAATTGTGCCGTCGTCCGAAGCTAAAAAACGTGCGATGGAGCTTTTGGAAAAAGTAGGTTTAAAAGAGGAACATTATCATAAATACCCGCACGAATTTTCGGGTGGGCAACGCCAGCGTGTGGGCATTGCACGGGCTTTAGCATTAGACCCCAAGCTTATTATAGCCGATGAACCGGTGTCGGCTTTGGATGTATCCATTCAGGCTCAAATCATTAATTTATTATCCGATTTAAAAGACGAGTTGGGTTTAACTATTTTATTTATTGCCCACGATTTAAAAGTAGTGGAGCACATTAGTCAAAAAATTGTGGTGATGTATTTGGGGCGCGTGATGGAAGTGATTGAATCTAAAAATCTTCATGAGGCTAAGCATCCTTATACTTTGTCTTTATTATCGGCAGTACCCGTGCCCGATCCGCATGTAAAAAAGAAGCGCATTATTTTAAAGGGGGATGTTCCGTCTCCCATTAATCCACCCAGTGGTTGTGTATTTCATACCCGTTGCCCCAGTGCTAAACCCGAATGTGCGGAAGGTGTGCCTCCGCTTAAAAATATAACAGCACATCATCAGGTTGCGTGTATTTTGGTGTGATAATTTTAAAAAATTAGTCGCTTAAAATGAAGGTAAAAGTTCCCATAAATCGTCTATAGCTTCCCTAAGAGGATTTGGACATTCTACTACTTCCTCAGGGGGCATGCTTCTAACAAGTGGTTGGTTTTCGAAAACAAATTTTTTTGCTGCTTTGTATTCTTCTGTGTCTTCAAAATTAGCGTTAGCTGTTACATACGCCATAAAAACTTCTTCTTCATAAACTTTAGGGGTAGAGGTACAACGCAACTCTTCAAAAAGGTATTGTCTTAACCCTGCTATTGGTCCAGGGCCTTCGTCACCAATGAGATCTACGCGGTAAGTGCCTCCACATATCATAATATCAAGAAAGGCGTGCCCTACTAATAAAGTTCGTGATCCACATGTGTTGGTGGGTACTGTTAAAAAAGTAACTTTATAAACGGGGTTAAAAGGTTTTAAACGAGATTCCAGTGCCTTCGCCACTTCTTCTACAGAATCTACGCATTGCGACCAATTATTGTAAGTAAAATCATTATCACGCAGTGATTGGCGCAAAAAAGCCTGTACCTCGTAAGGATTAAATTCGGTGCAGGATTTTATAGGTGTTACATTGCTTACTACGGTGCCCATACTATACTTATCGGTATGCTTGCTTTTTAGTTGTGTGTAATCAAGTTATTTATATAACGCATAGCGTTATCACTTTTTGATGGACCTTAAATTATAAGAGGTGGTAGATCACATTTTATAGAGGGGAGAATATGGTAACACACCACGGAAGTTGCCATTGTGGGGCGGTTCGCTTTGAAGTGGAGGCCCCCGAAAAAATTGAGGCCATCGAGTGCAATTGCTCGGTATGCAATCGTACAGGCTATTTACATTTATTAGTTCCTCAAGAAAAATTTCGTCTTACCTCCGGTTCCGATCACTTAGTGAGTTATCGTTTTAACACGGGCCTTGCCAATCATCTCTTTTGCAAAACCTGCGGCATTAAATCCTTCTTTGTTCCTCGTTCTCAACCTAACGGTTATTCGGTGAATGTTCGTTGTCTGGATATGACGACAGTTAAAGATATTTATTTTGAACAATTCAACGGCCGCGACTGGGAAGTGCACGGCGAAGATTTACGTCATCATTCTGAAGAGATGGAATAATCGAGTTTACAAACTCTCCACAAACTTAGCCCAGGTACGTACCATAACACCGGTACCGCCACGGGTTTCGTATTCCTTGGGTTTTTCTGTCCAGGCGGGGCCAGCGATATCGATGTGAGCCCATTTGATTTTATCCACAAATTCTTGCAGGAATAAACCACCGTTGATGGTGCCAGCATAACCGCTTCCGATATTTTTGAGATCGGCAATGGGAGATTTAAGTTCAGCTTTATATTCATCGGCCAAAGGGAGCTCCCACATTTTTTCACACGTGTAAGCGCCGCTATCGATAAGTTTTTTGGTGAGCTCGCTATCATTACTGAGAACGGCCGAATAACGATCTCCCAACGCCACTAAACAGGCGCCGGTTAAGGTAGCGGTGTTCACCATATAATCGGGTTTCTTTTTTCCGGCATAACACAAGGCATCAGCCAGTGTTAAACGGCCTTCGGCATCGGTGTTTAAAATTTCAACCGTTTTGCCATTCATCGATTTAATCACATCACCCGGTTTTGTAGAATGTGCATCCACCAAATTATCGGTAGCGGCCACAAACCCATACACTTCTACCTTAGGATTTAAACGGGCAATGACGGACATATAGCCAATAACGCCAGCGGCACCCGCCATATCGTCCTTCATAGTTTCCATACCTTTAGCGGGTTTGATGGAGAGGCCACCCGAATCAAACGTAATACCTTTGCCGATAATGCAAACTCTCTTTTTCGCTTTTCCTTTAGGTTTGTAATGCATTTCAATAAACGCGGGAGGATTTGAAGATCCGTAATTAACGCTTAAAAATAATTCCATGCCTAGTCGTCGGATTTGCGCTTTATTAAAAACTTTAACACGTACGCCTTTGGCTTTTTTGGCAACAGCGGCTAGAGCCAAGGGTGTCATATCGTTAGCTGGAGTATTAACTAAATCACGGGCTAGCTTGGTGCCTTCTGATAAGATAACGGCTTTGCTGGCTGCTTTTTTAAGATCAGCCGCTTTTGCTTTTGCAGGAACGGCAATAGAAAGTGATTTAATCACATGTACATCTTTTTTAGGTTTAAAGTAACGGTTGAATGAGTACCCGGCGAGTTCCACGCCTTCTACCAAGGCCTGACAAGCGTCTGTAGCGGATACTTTTTCGAGGGGAGAAGGCATTAATTGGGTAATAATTGTCTTGGCCCGTACTTGCATGCCCACTTGATATACACGGGCACCTACACGTCTTAAGGTTTCTAAATCTGCTTTTTTGCTATCGCCCAAACCAACCAGTAGCACGTAGCCAGCGTTAGCTAAGCCATGTGTGGGGATGAGTTTGGCGGCTAAGGGAGTTGCTTCAAATTTTTCGGTTGTTAAAAGTTTATCGAAGTGTAATTTTTTGTTGAGAGCATTGGCTAAAGGATGAGAACCAATTTTGGTATCGTGTAAAAGAACGACTAAGAGATCGGTTTTTTGTTTAGCAGCATCAGAGGTTAAAAACTGATAGTTCATGGAAAGCGCTCCTTGGTCTAACTTGGTTTAAATTTTGATCTATAAGTGTAGCGAAATCATTGATGTTTTCCAAGGCTATTTTAGGAGAGGATTCATTTTATGAAATCATATCGTGACGAATTATGGTTTGAAACTAAAACACGGCGGGCTTTTATCAATATTACCCCACAAGTTGAGGCTATTTTGGCTAAAAGTGGCATAAAAGAGGGGCTTTGTTTAGTGAATGCCATGCATATTTCGGCATCGGTGTTTATAAATGACGATGAACGCGGGCTTCATCACGATTTTGAGGTGTTTTTAGAGAAATTAGTGCCTCATGCCCCTATCGATCAATATCGTCACAATGATACCGGCGAAGATAATGCCGATGCTCATATTAAACGCCAGATTATGGGGCGTGAGAGTGTGGTGGCTATTACTAAAGGAAAACTCGATTTTGGCCCCTGGGAGCAGATTTTTTATGGTGAGTTTGATGGCAAGAGGCGTAAAAGGGTGTTGGTAAAGATTATTGGAGAGTAACTACCCACAGTCACCCCGGCGGAGGCCGGGGTCCAGGTTAAGATGGGCCTGGATACCAGCCCACGAAGTTGCACCCTCGTGGTGTACGCCGGTATGACGAAGAAAGAATACATATGACGATCAAAACAATCAACCCCGCAACAGGCAAAGTATTGGCCGACTATGCTTTAGACGGTGATGCCACGATTTTATCCAAGATAGAAAAGGCATATGGTGCTTTTCGGGTTTGGAGAAACTATTCGTTTGAGGAAAGATCAAAAATTCTTAAAAAAGCGGCGGAACTTTTTCTTCTTCACAAACAAGAACATGCTCTTCTCATGACGCGCGAGATGGGAAAACCCATCACACAGGCTGTGGCCGAAGTTGAAAAGAGCGCTTTGGGGCTCAATTATTATGCTGATCATGCGGCATCTCTTCTTGCTCCACAAAAAATTGAAACCGACGGGAAACCCAATCATATTTCTTTTGAACCCTTGGGTCTTGTTTTAGGCATCATGCCCTGGAATTTTCCGTTTTGGCAGGTGATGCGTTTTGCAGCGCCCACGTTAATGGCGGGAAATGGAATTTTGCTGAAACACGCTCCCAATGTATGGGGCTGTGCAGCAGCCATCGAGGATGTTTTTAAAAAAGCGGGAGTGCCAGACGGGCTTTTAACAAATTTATGGATGGATGTGCCTAAAGTAGAAAGTGTTCTTAGTCATCCTTATGTGCAGGGAGTCAGTTTAACTGGAAGCCAGCGTGCCGGAAAGCAGGTAGCTGCACTTGCTGGAAAATATCTTAAAAAATCTGTTTTAGAACTGGGTGGGAGTGACCCGTATATTGTATGCGACGATGCCGATTTTAATTTGGCGCTGAATACGTGTATGGAATCTCGTTTTAATAATGCGGGGCAGGTATGCATTGCCGCCAAAAAATTTATTGTGCATGAATCTCTTTATAAAAAGTTTAAAGAGGGCTTGGTTGAGAGCATGCAAAAACTTGTTGTGGGTAATCCCGAAAACCCCGACACCAAAATGGGCCCCATGGCGCGTGATGATTTGCGTGACATGCTTAAAAAGCAGGTGGGACGTTCGGTAGAGCGGGGCGCTTTTATTGTGTGCCAGAATTTAAATGTTCCCAAACAGGGTTTTTATTATCCGCCCACACTCTTAACCGAAGTAAAACCCGGTATGCCAGCTTTTGATGAAGAAGTTTTTGGCCCAGTGGCGGTGATGATCCCGTTTAAAACCGATGACGAGGCCATTCAACTGGCCAATCATCCCTCATTTGGTTTGGGGGCGGCTGTGTTTACTCGGGATGAAAAAAGAGCATCGCAATTTGTAAAAAAAATCGAGGCCGGTGTTGTGGCTGTTAATTCACAAGTACGCAGCGACCCGCGTTTACCCTTTGGTGGTATTAAAGAATCGGGCTATGGCCGCGAGCTTGGGAGCTTTGGTATTATGGAATTTGCCAATATCAAGACGGTACTTAATCTATATTAAGTGCAGCCCTCATCTACACTACCATCACAATTATTATCGGTATCATCGCAAATTTCGCTTGCTCCCGGGTTGATGGCGGCATTGGTGTCTATGCAATCATCGTCATTGCTTTTATAACCGGTAGGTGGACAGCTAGCTTGTATGCTCCCATTTGGATTTCCATAATTGTCGTTGTCATCATCCCTGTAATAAGTGCGTAGCTCTCTGTCATCAATTAACCCATTGCAATCATTGTCGCGGCCATCACAAAATTCATGATATCCGGGGTTTACGTTGGAACGCGTATCATCGCAATCATCTGGAAAAGTGGCATAGCCAGCAGGTAATGTGCAGTTAGCTTGCACCGTTTGTGTTGTAATACCATAATTGTCGGCATCGGCATCCAGATAATAGGTTGTAACAACATCATCCACCTGCCCATCGCAATTATTATCTATTTGGTCGCAAATTTCCTGAATGTGTGGGTTGATAAAGGGATTGCTGTCATTGCAATCGCCTCCAGACACTGTAACTCCATCTTCGTCGTTATCGTACAAATCAGGAAAACCATTGTCGAAAGTGTATATGTTAAGGCTGGTGCCATCATCATCATAAATTAGTAAATCATCGGAGGCACCTGCTATCAGGTTATCAACAATTACCGACGAACGCATTTTATTGCTGGTGATAAAACCGGTATTCGCCTGCCAAAAACCTGTGGAAGCAAGCTGTGAGGATCCAGAAAAAATATGAAAGATTCCCGTTCCGTTTTGAATGGCATCGGATACTACGTAATCTGTTTCTCCATCACCATTCAAATCGCCAGTTGCTGTTTCTTTTAAACGGTTTTCGGGTGTGCCTAAATTAAGTTTGTTTGATTTTAAATAAATGGTGTTAACTAACATGGCCACCGATTGATCTTGCGTTAAATCGATAGGTGGTAATAAAAGCAATCGCTTTTCATCTGTGCAGCCCACGGTGGGTGTTCTTAATACCGTAAAGTATGGCGTATTCGACCCCTCGCCAAATGAAATAGGTTTGTCGCACGACGAATAATTGATTGTTGGTAGTGAAGTATCCAGTAAAATATCGCTTCCGGGCTGTAGGGGAGACAAGAGTGTATACTGGCTGTCGTTTACAGGGTTGATGACTAAAAAATCTTCCACGGTATCACCATTAACATCCCCTAGTGTTTGTGTCCCCAGTGTTAAATACTTTGTAGAAAAAAATGACGAGTCACAGTAGGAAGTTGATTCACTAGTGGAAAGCGTGGAAATGGGCATTTGCGATAAAATATTATTTTGGCTCCATTGAGAGCGGGTGCCCGTATAAAGCAGGTTGAGTGCCTGATAACCCGACGTGGAACCGGGAGACGGAGCCAAGCACGAACCCAATACCAACTCCCCAATGTCATCGTTATCCAGATCGGGAAGGCTTTTTAGAAAAAAACCAACATGCGCATTGGCGAAATTTTCGTGGATGCAATAATTGGCAGCCGAAGTATCCAGGGTATCGGGCCATGTTGATTGGCTTGATGCCAGATAAATGCAGACTTCTCCCGACAGCGAAGTTGATCCGGTGTAATTTATATTGGCAATCAAAATGTCATCTAGTCCATCACCATCCATGTCATGCATGAGTGTGGGTAGCCCGTAACTGTTTTGTTCGTATAGATAGGGGATTGTCCATTTTTTATTGGTGATAGTATCCAGATTTGCTGGTGTTGAGGCGGCTATTAAGCTAGATCCCAAAACCAGGTGGACCGATAAAGTACCTTGTGGATAGCCGGCATCATCATGGTGACGGGCACTTACCAGGTAGTCGGCAATATCATCGTTATCAAAATGGCCGGTTGCGACATGGTGAATGCTTCCGTTGGGTATTTCTACACTCATGGCAGGAGCTGTATTGCTCAATACAACCTGGGTAATACTTTCGCCGCAGATTTCGTTATGTTTGTTGTAAACCGAGAGTCGTAAATATACTTTTGAACTTTGAGAAACATTGATTGTTCCCAGCACCCCATTAAAAATTTTATTCGTGGATTTTTTAATGGTTTGATAGTTTCCAATAGGTGCCGATCCCCATTCTAGTTTGTAATGATGAAAACTTTTTCCTCTCGCAATACCTGTGATGGTGATGGGAGCGCTAGTGATGGTTTCTCCAAACGGAGATAGAATTTGTGCTGCACAGGTATCGGTATTTTCAAGCGCTTTTGCAGCATTTAAAATTCCGTAAACACTTGTGGCTTCGGGAGATTCCGTTCCTGTATGCGAGGATGTTGTCTGCTTTATTTTTTGTAAAACTTCATCGACATCCAGCCTGTTGTTTGAGGCCAGTAACAAGCCCACCACACCTGCCACATGAGGTGATGCCATGCTGGTACCCGACATAAGAAGATAATTGGAAGGTTCCAAAAGTGTGGGGATGATTTTATCTGTATGAGTTGATCCATAGACCGACTGATTGGCATTAAGTGACAGAATAGAAGAGCCGGGAGCCAGAATATCGGTTTTCCAACCATAATTGGAGAAATTGGCAATTTGAAAAGTTGGTGTGATGGCTCCTACCGCTATTACAGTGGGGTATCCGCTGGGGAAATGATAGGAGGCATCGCTATTGTCGTTTCCCGTGGCCGCTACAACCACAAGTCCTGCATCCCGTGCGAATAAAAAATTTTCTTTTTCGGTTTGCGAATAATTATAGCCACCCAAACTCAGGTTAGCCACATCGGCTCCCATATTAATGGCATAATGCAAGGCATCTATCTTGGCCGAAGAGTTGCAGGAACCAGAAGAATCGCTACAGACTTTAAGTGGCATTATTTTGCCCTGCCAGATTATTCCCGATATCCCCATGCTGTTGTTGCTTGCAGCCATAATGGTACCGGCCACGTGGGTACCGTGACCATAGTGATCCATGGGGTCGTTGTCTTCGCTTTCAAAATCGTATCCTACAACATCATCGATATAGCCGTTGTTGTCATCGTCTACGCCCGTTATTCCATTTTCTTCAATATTGTTTTTCCAGATATAATTGCTGATATCGGGGTGATTATAATCGATACCGCCATCAATCACGGCAATTTTTAAATCAGGATGCCCACGCGAGTACGACCATGCCAGAGGCATGTTTATTTTATTTAATCCCCACATGTCGGTGTAGGGTTGGTTCCATGTTCCCTGGCTTGAAAAAAATGGATCGTTGGGTGTTTGAGGGCTGCCAGGCACTGGGATGGGAGTTATGGGCTGAGATGGAATTTGGGGTTGGCCTGGCAGGCCGGGATTGATAGCGAGATCCAAATTTTCATGAGGTACCAGTTCCACAAAAGATATTTTTGAAAGATGCTTCAAGATGCTTAAAATATAATCGGCCTGGGCGGTATCTATAGGTTTTGAAAATGTCAGGTGATAGTAGTTGTAAATCTTGGAAAGGGGAGTCGATTCTTGAGGCGTCATCCGTTGGGCCCGTATGGGAAATTTGTGGCGGAGTTTATCCAGATAGTTTTTGTATTCCTCGCCATTCTTTATATCGGGTAAAATTTTGGTAATTGTTGGTTTTCCAAACTGCTGTACAAGCGTTTTAAAGGCCCGGTCATTTTTTATATCCTCAATGTCATGCGTGGGTACTTCAATATAAAACTCTTCACTTTTTTTAATGCCAACAGCCGTGTTTGTTTGGGCTGTTGCTGGATGCTGCCAGAAAATGACCAAAGAGCTTAAAATCAGGAAGATCGTTTTTTTAGACTTGAGGATCACTCTTAGAAATAATGCAAAACTTGGACCAATTTTTATCCAAAGATCACAAGGGTTTTATCCACTATTTCCAGTGGTTTTGTAGAATATGAATATATTTTTATCAGAATGAGAAAAATGAAATTAAAAGAGTCAAAAAAAATGGCGAAAATTAGATGCGAATTGAGAGCTGGTGCGGTGGTTTTTGTAAATATCCTTAGGGAGCAGCAGGACAGTTACTAGGCACCTCAATAGCGCCAATATCCGGGTTTATGTCTTGATCACAACGAAAATCCTGGGGACGCAAGGATTCTAGCTGATCCTCAATTAACAGCTCCTGGGCATTATCAATCAGGATGCTTGTTGGCACCGGTATATGGGCCATTGTTCCATTGGGCATAAGGGCTAACGGCAACAAATTAATGAGATTTAATGGCATGTCATTCCAGGCAAAATTAGTACAGGTCATATCATCATTGACGCTGCTAAAATCAGGTTCTTGCGTGATATTGCCAAGACACGAGCCTCCCGTATTGTTGGCAATAACCGAATTACGAACAAGAGCGTTTGAGTTGTTGCTTAAAATCCCGGCTCCGCCCTGAGAACTTGTGTTATTAAAAATAGTGGCATGATCAATGGTGGCGCTGGATGCTGTCAACAAAAGGGCCCCGCCTTGAGGCCCCTGATTATTAGAAAGTGTTGAATTTTGCAGATTCAGTATCCCGTTCGTTACATGAATACCACCCGAACTATTTTGGCTGGAAGAGCTATTGTTAGTTATCGATGATTTTTTTACGAGGTGATTACCACCATTTAATGAGATGGAGGCACTATTTTGACTGGTATGATTATTAATGCTTACCTTGTCCAGGGTAATGTTGGCGTTGTAAGCATTAACCGCCCCCGACCCTTGGCTGGCCTGGTTGTCATCCAGTTTGGTTTGTATGATGTTAACATTGGCATTAGTGGCATCGATCCCACCGGCCATAAAGCCCTGATTGTTTATAATGTTAGAATTTGTAATATTTGCCGACAAGTTTGAAAAACTGAATAATCCAACACCGCTCACCAATGAAACATTGTGATTGGCTTCCACTGCATTAAAAGTATGAAGACGAGACAAATCGTTATCAAGGATGAAGATGGCGCCATCATCGGCTTGTGTGTTATCGGAAAGTGTAACACGATTAAGATTAAAAACACTGTTGCTTTGCCAGGAATGGATTACGCTACCGTATGTATCCGAATGATTCTGCAAAAATATTGAATCTTCGATATTGAGATTTATCTTTTCATGAACTGCGAACACGCCTGAATCATGTCCCCTATTATTGATAAATTCGGAATTACGTATTGTCACTCTTTCATCTGTGGGGGTTCCCAGAATATTGCTCATGAAGAAAAAGCCCGACAAGCCGCCCTGATTATTGGTTATATGGCTATCTTCCACGGTTAAATCAAGAAGGCCACCGGTACTGATATTCATGCAAAGTGTGCCACATTGTTCTGTTTGGTTTGCATCCATTTCAACTTGAGAAAGATTGACCTGTGAGCCGCTTGATTTTACGCCGATAAATATGGTGCCGCTAAATGTGTATGAACCAGTACTGATATTACCCAAAAAACGGGTGTTGCTGATATTGATATTTTGTGTTCTTTGCGGATAAGATTCGGTCCAGATTGATGCTCCAAACCCCCTGTTGGCTTCAAAGATGCTGTTGGAAATTTCAAGTTGGTTTGTAAAAACATACAGGGCACCACCCGAATCTTCGGAATGGTTACGGGTAAAACGGCTGTTATTGATATTAAAAACCGGAAAAACAGGTTGGCTGCTTGGCCAGGTATAAATAGCAGCACCAATGGCGGAATGGTTGTTTTCAAAAACGCTTCTATTAATGCTGATTTGGCTGTTTTCCAGTGCTCTTACAGACAAGGCCCCACCTTGTGAAAGGTTGGAACCGTTATTGATAAAATTGCTATTTTGTATTTCGGCATTTTCAAAACTTTCTACGGAAAGGGCTCCACTAGCACCCAAAAACTCATTTGTATTGTTGTCAATAAAATGTGAGCGACGAATTGTAATATTATCTGTACGGCTTAATTCGACACTGCTGCCCATTCCCGATTGATTATTGATAAAACGACTTTTTGCAATATTGGTATATTCCGCATTGGCAACATCAATGGCCCCGTTACTTTGAGCCGAAGCATTGTTTTCAAAAAGAGAATTTTTGATGTCAATATTGCAAGAAACGGCATGAAGTCCACCGGTACCATATTCTCCTCTGTTGTTGATCACATTCACCCGTTCCAGGTTTAACAACAACGTATCGCCTGGATTGAGAAACGAAGGTCTGCAGCTAACACCTGCTCCCATTGAGTCAGAGTAGCCATCAGTTATTGTCAGGTTTTTGATCGTAATGATACTTTGGGGCGGCGTTTGAGAGGCAATCTGGATAATACGATGAGCGTTGCTTCCTGTTAAAATTGTCTGCTGACGATTTTCTCCGATTAAAGTTACACTCCGGTTAATAGAGAGAGTTTCATTATAAGTTCCAATCGGAATACCCACATGAGTACAATTGGTATCGTTGATAGCGGATTGGATGTTCGTATAAGGAGCCTGACCCACCTGACAATTGAGTGCATAAACATGATCAATTTTGATGAAAGATAAGAAAGTAAAAATAATTAAAAATAGGAATGTTTTTTTCATGCAGACTGCTCCTGATAAAACTTTGAATAAAAAACTGTGTCATTATCGTTATGTTTAAGGAAAAGTTGCTGATTTACCGCCAAAAACTGATGACAGTTTGTTATCAGTTTTTGCACATTCGTATATTTTTCTAAACAACCTTACTTCATAAATTTGCGATAATTAACATAGTGCACTTGAGAGTAATCTCGGGCGTTTTTAAAGGAACTATTAATAATTGGAGTGATTTTATGAAAAAGGGAATTCAGTTTTTATCGGTTTTTTTGTCGGTTTTAATGAATCTTATCTTTTTAACCCAAGCCGTTGCGGGTGAGATTGGGGCTAATGATTTTAGGATTAGCCAGATGGGGGGGGGGAAGGAAATATAAATTTAACTGTTTCAACTCCGCAGCCTGAGGTTGTATGTGCACCTTATGAAACGAAATGTTTGGTTGCATGGGTGGGGGAAGGTACTGGTATCAATGACGAACATGAAGTGTTTGGACATATTTTGGATGGTACCGGGGCCACAGTAGTGAGCGATTTTCGTATCAGCAGCATGGGGCCCAATGCTTCTTCACCTTACAGACCAGAGGCAGTGGCCGTATCCTATAATACCACTACCAAGCAATTTTTGGTGGTGTGGGTTTCGGATGATAACACAGGCTCTTTAGTTGATGAAGAATTCGAGGTTTATGCCCAACTTGTTGGAATTGACGGTTCTTTGGTAGGGTCACGTTTAAAAATAAGTAGCATGAAAGAAGTGGGGCGAAATGTTGAATTATATGAGTCGACGATATCTGTAGCTTATAATTCTGTCGAAAATGAATTTTTGGTTGTGTGGACAGCAAGACTGACGGCAAATGCTCAAACACATATTTTTGCTCAGCGTTTAAATGCCGTAGCTGGAGAAATTGGCGATAATGATTTTCAGATTAGTAATGTCCGTGGGAATAACGCTTTTGGTCCTTCTATTGAATATGATTCCATTAATAATCGGTACCTGGTTGTTTGGGCGGATGATGCGGCTCATGCCGACGGCATTCCAGCTAATCAAATCGACTATCAAGCCTATGGTCAGTTTTTAACGGCAAGCGGTGTGCAAACCGGCAATAACGATTTTCAAATTAGCCAAATGGGTCCGGGTAATAATCGAGCTTATGGTGCGAAATACCCGGTTGTTGCTTTTAATCCCGTCAATCAACAATTTTTTGTAGTTTGGTACGGAGAAGATGACGATGTTGGAAATGGTAAACTTGAAGTCTTTGGACAAATCTTGGATGTGAATGGAAATAGAACCATGATGGATGATGTGAGAATCAGTAACAGTGGTAGGGATGACAACACCGATGCTTCGGCACATCATCCCTCGATTGTTTATAATTCTATTGCCAATGAATATCTGGTGGTTTGGTATGGAGCTACACGGCAAGCGCCCTATAGCACGACAGCAGACGAAATAGAAATATTTGCCCAAAGAATGGCGGCCAACGGAACCAAAATTGATAACAACTTTGCCGTATCGGATATGGGTGGGTATGGTTCTGCATTGTATATGGGGAATTGGCCTGTAGCTGGATATTTACCGGAAAATAATACGTACGTGACGGTTTGGCGTGGTGATGATGATGTAGCTCCTCTTGCTAATAACGAGTTTGAAATCTTCGGCCAGCTTTTAAACTTTCCTGTTTGCGGCAACGGTGTGATCGATCAATCCAGCACCGAAGTTTGTGATGATGGTAATCTCATCAATAACGATGGTTGTAGTAGCGTGTGCGCAGTGGATGAACCTATTTGCGGAGATGGTGTGCTTGCCGGCACCGAAGAATGTGATGATAGCAATGCTACCAATGGTGATGGTTGTAGTGCGTTGTGTATTGAAGAAGTAGCCCCTGCCGCTGTTTGTGGTGATGGTACCAAAGCCGATAGCGAGGAATGTGATGATGGTAATACTAGCGATGGTGATGGTTGTAGTGCGTTGTGTATTGAAGAAGTAGCCCCTGCCGTTGTTTGTGGTGATGGTACCAAAGCCGATAGCGAGGAATGTGATGATGGTAATACCACCGACGGTGATGATTGCAGCAGTACTTGCACTTTAGAGGCTGATTCGGGGACCATCGGTAATGCTGGTAGTGGTGGAGGTGGTTGCAGCTTAAATGCGTCCCAAACGAATTTGATGTCATCACTGATGATGGTGTTTGTTTTGGCCGGAATTCTGGTGGCAGCAAGGAAATCAATCAAGGGGTAGGTAGGTTATCGAGATAATTTCGTACTCTTTTATTCCTCCCGGAGTTTTAACACTCACTAAATGGCCCACTTCCCTGGTTAATAGGGAAGTGGCCATGGGGGATATCCAGCTGATCCTGTTTTTTTTAAAATCCGTTTCGTCAATACCTACAATGGAATAAGTTTTTTGTTCACCGTTTTCGTCTTCAATTGTCACGGTGGCTCCAAAAAATACTTTGGTTGATTTATTCTGTGTGGGATCTGTCACTTCCGCCGCTTCAATCCGTTTTTCCAAAAAACGAATTCTTTTATCCACTTCTCTTAAGCGTCTTTTGCCGTAAATATAATCGGCATTTTCACTTCTATCGCCATTACTAGCGGCCCAGTTTATGATGGCCGTTAATTCGGGGCGCTTCACTGTTAAGAGGTCGTGCAATTCATCCTTTAATTTTTTAAAACCTTGAGGTGTGATGTAATTCTTTGAGCCTTTAGGGATAGGAGGCGCATTGATGTCGCCGCTATCATCATCTTGCTTGTCGTCTTCTTTGGTAAAAGCTTTCGACATAAAATTATTCGGGAAGGTTGGCTGCGTCGATTAAATTTTCTACATCGGTAATGATAATTTGTTTGCCACTTTCGCTTATCAGTTCTTCTTTTTTAAAGTCGCTTAAGGTACGGATCACAGATTCTTGAGTGGTACCCACACAATCGGCTAATTCCTGGCGCGATAATGAAATGTCGAGTAGAAAACCATCTTTTACTTTTTGGCCAAAACGTTTGTTAAAAATAAGTAAAAGTTCTGCAACGCGTTCTCGCACACTCTTATGTACTACATTAAAGCTTTCTTGCTCAGCCTGACGCAGTTCGATGGAGAGAGTTTTTAAAAGATTATGGGTTGTTTTGGGGTCGGCTTCAATAATATCGGTAAAGGTCGTTTTATCTACAAAACAGATTTTAGCTTCTTCAATAGTTTCGGCTGTAGCGGTGTAGGGTTCATCCGATAATAAACAGCGGTAACCCAAAATATCGCCAGGGCCTGCAATGCGCACAATCTTTTGATTGCCGTCAGCATCCATTTTATAAAGTTTTACCTTGCCACTGGATACACAATAGAGCCCGTAAGGACGGTTGCCCTCATAAAAAATAGCCTGATGCGCTTTGTAGGTATTGGTGGTTTTAACGCTGTCCATTTCTTTTAAATGTTCATGCGATAAATCACAAAAAATACTCTTTTCGCGGGTGTTACAGTTTTGGCAAAGGGTGTTTGTTTTCATAAAAAATACTGATACAGATCATTTTTAAACGGCCTACTCCTTTGTATAAAAAATACAATGGAGGTAAAGTGTTTTGCCCGTATTGTTCTATAAACCCCTATAACACGGCGGCTTCAGCATCGACCATGGAAAAAATGGTTAAGAACGGATTAAAGTTAACATTCCGCGCTGGCCAGATTTTATTTTACGAGGGCCATGAGCCTAACGGTGCATTTTTTATTTTATCGGGGAAAGTCTTATTAAAAAAAGCGCCAAGAAGAAAGCAAAAAATGATGGATGCGCCCGTTTGGTTGGGGTTTGAGCATGTAATAGATGGTTCGTTATATTGTGTTACGGCAGAAGCTATAGATAAGGTTGAAGCTATTTTTATTCCACGTAAGGTTGTTTTGAATCATATGGGGATCAGTGAGGCCACATTTACTTCATTAGTAGAATGAGCAATAGTATTGGCAGTTACAAGCGGTGTTATTTGTTCACTTATGCATAATTGAAAGGCATTTTCCGAAAATAAAGCATGAGTAGCCACGGCGCCCACCTTTTTAAAACCGGCATTTTTTAACACACGTGATGCTTCAATTAAAGTGTGGGCCGATGAAATAATATCATCCACTAAAACGGGATTTAAATTTTTATAGGCATCAAGCCCGCTAATTGTAATTTTTACTTCGTTATCACCCAAACGGTTTTTTTCGCATACCACAAAGGGGGCTTGTGCCTCTTTTGAGGCCTTTTCAACCCACTGCAAACTTTCGGCGTCGGGCCCCACGATGAGCGGGTTTTTTACATTGTTTTTAATCCACTTTCCAATGAGTGTTGCTGCTTCCAGATTGATGCAGGGAATAGAATATATTTCTTCCAATTTTTTAAAGCGGTGCAAATGAGCGTCGATTGTAATGAGTTTGTCAAAATAGCTTGAGATGAGTTTTGCAAAAGCTTTGGATGTAACCAGTTCGCCCTTATGAAATACAGTATCTTGCCTCATGTAGGGCAAATAGGGGGCTACAAGTGTAATGTGACTGGCTCCGTTTAGTTTAAGAGCATCGCTTAAAAAAAGGAGATCGAGTATTTTGCTATTGGGATGCGATAAATCGCACACAAGATAAATTTTTTCCGGAATGTTATCTGGTAGGGTCACCAGATTTTCCCCGTCCGGAAAAGTATGAATTTTCCAGTTCACAAGGTTATTGCCCGTAAGCTGCGATAAATTTTGAGAGAGCGGATAATTTTGAGGATAAGATAAAATCATAAAATTTTACGGTGTAATGGTGACAACACTTTCATTAGTTTGGATATAAGAAAGAACATACGCTAATTCTCCCGGAGTTTCGGAATGGAGTGTATACAAAACATCGTTTTTTTCTACAATATCTCCCAATTTTTTGTGCAGTTTAACACCCGCTAAAGGCGCTTTGGGTGCACCCGCAAGCTTGGCAATCATGGCCAGTTTCCGGTTATTAAATGCAGTAAGGGTTCCGCTGGCAGTGGCTAAAACAGGATGTTGTATGGGCGCAATTGCGGGTGGGCAAAAGCCCCCTTGCTCATTACAGATTTTAATAAATTTTTGAAAAGCTTTTCCCGATTTTAAAGTGTTACGGCATACTTCAATACCTTCACCCTTAAGGCATACTTTTGCCATTTCCAAAATTTTTCCGGCAAAGACAAGAGACTTTTCAGTTAAATCGGCAGGGGCGTTGTTGTGGTTTTGGAGCACGGCTAAAATATCGTGTGCTTCCAGGGCGGGCCCTATGCCGTATCCTACGGGTTCTACGCCATCGGTAATAATCACTTCTACTGTTAGTCCTATTTTTAAGCCGACATCGATAAAAAAACGTTCTAAAAGCCGTGCGGTTTGCATGTCGCGCACCTTGGCTGTGGGGCCAAGTGGCATATCGATAACCACATGTGTAGAACCTGCTGCTTTCTTTTTAGAAAGTACTGAGGCAATCATCTGGCCTTCGCTATCCAGATCTAAAACACGTTCTACTCTAATTAAAATGTCGTCGGCCGGGCTAAAACGCACATGCCCTCCCCAAATAAAACAGCCGCCGGTATCGTGCACCACCTGTTTCATTTTTTTGGTGTCTAAATTAATCGGTGTGATTACTTCCATGGTATCGGCCGTGCCCGAAGGAGAGGTGATGGCGCGTGATGATGTTTTAGGCATGGTTAGCCCATGGCAAGTAACAAGAGAAACTACAATTGGGGTAATGCGATTGCCGGGTAGCCCACCCACACTGTGTTTATCGACAACGATGGGAGATTCCCACGATACGGTTTCGCCTGTATCAATCATGGCACGGGTTAAGTGTGTAATTTCATCAATATCCAAATTGCCGGTGGCGCACGCTGTAATAAATGAAGATAGTTGAATGTCGGTATATTTGCCGCCGACAATATCGGCAACAATGGCATGCATGGCGGGTGACGATAATTTGTTGCCGTAAACTTTTCCGCGTACGTAAGCCATGGAGGATGCTTGTTCGGCATGACTGATGGCCACCAAAGTGTTTTCGGGAAGCCCCATCCGTTTAAAGGCCGCCTCTGAAAAACCAATTTCATCTTCCTGAAAGAGATGATCGTGCACCACGTTTAAGGTAGCAACAATACTCTTGCCCTGGGCCGATAATTTTACCTGTGTGTGTGCTTCAAAACCTTCGGACCTGCAAACGCCGGAGGACGCGCGAATATAGACGACCGAATCCTGATAAGTATCGATTCCAAGTCGTTTAATATGCAGGCAGTTTGTATTGTTCATACCAGTTTTACCTTGTCTCCATATTGCGGCACGCAGGCTTCCCAGCCTAGCTCGTCGGAAATGCGCCGGCGCAAAGCCTCGGCAGCATCCGGTTCGCCATGAGTAATAAATGTTTTAATGGGGGGCTTTTTAAAATTTTTTAGCCACGAGATAATGTCATCGCTATCGGCATGTGCCGATAAACTATCCAAATTAGCCACCTGGGCATTGATATCGACAACTTCACCGTGAATTTTTACTGTTTTGGCCCCATTTACAATTAAGGCCCCGCGGGTGCCTCCAGCCTGAAAGCCGGTAAAGAGTAAAAGATTTTTAGGGTTAGGAGCAAAGGCTTTAATGTGGTGAACAACTCGGCCCCCTGTAGCCATTCCAGAGGCTGATATGATGATCATGGGGCCAGTTTTAAAATTGATGGCTTTGGATTGCTCCGGATTATTAATTAAGGTGACATGACGACACATGTTTTCGCAATCTTCTAGAGTTAAGCGGTGCTCGCGGTGATGTTTGCAAAAAATTTCGGTTACGTTTGTGGCCATGGGGCTATTGAGGTAAATGGGGACATTTTGTAGTAGCCCGTGTTTTTTAAGAAGCGCCAGATAGTACAAAATAAGTTGAGTACGTCCTACCGCAAAAGCAGGAATAATAACTGTTCCGCCTTGAGAGAGTGTTTTGTTTAACAGTTGCCCCAGCTCGTTTAAAATATCTGTTTTAACATGGACACGGTTTCCATAGGTCGATTCAATGACTAAATAATCGGTTTTGTGAATAGGAAGTGGCGGTTTGGTAACAGGATCGTGTGGTCTGCCTAAATCGCCAGAAAAAACGATCGTTTTATTTTTTGATGATAGCGTGATGGTGCTGGCGCCCAAAATATGTCCTGCAGGCTTCAGAGTAAACGACATATCGGCCCCAAGAGAGATTTTTTTATTTACAGGAACAGGTTTAAAAAAATGCAGGCATTTTTCAGCGTCTTCTCGGTTGTAAAGTGCAAGAGCTGGTTTGTGTTTGGAGTAACCGCGCTTGTTAATGTAGTGAGCTTCTTCTTCCTGTAAATAACCCGAATCGGGCAAAAGAATTTTGCATAAATCGCGTGTTGCTATGGAGGAATAAATAGGTCCCTTAAAGCCGTTTTTAACCAAAACGGGAATGTATCCCGAATGATCGATATGGGCATGGGTTAAAAGAAGAGCATGAATATCGCGCGGACTAAAAGGAGGTTTATCCCAGTTGCGCAGGCGCAAATGTTTGTAGCCTTGAAATAAACCGCTATCGACAAGAATATTTTTGCGTCCTGTACTTATAAGATATCTGGACCCGGTAACGGTTCCGGTGGCACCCAAAAAAGTAAGGTTCATGATGGAGGTATATTATCAAGCTTACTCGAGCACAATAGTTGTTTTAAGGCCACCAGTCGTTTTATTTTTAAATATAAGTTTAAAACCGCAAATAGAGGCTATTTCCAAGCATAGAGAAAGACCAATGCCAATTTTGCTATTTGTCGATTGTCCGGTATTAAGCTCGTTTAAAAGCTCGTCTGACATCCCTAGTCCATCGTCTTCAACAACAAGCTCTACTTTGCTATCGGTTTTATTTAACGTTAAACTGGCTTTACTTTGACCATGTACTTTAATGTTACGTATTAAATTGTCCACCAGGCGGTATAGAAGATCTTGATCCAGAACAACGACTGCCTGATCGGTTTCGAAATGAGTAACCAATTCATCACCCAAAATTTTATCCCAGGCGGGCTTATTTGTTTTAAGCCAATTGACTAATTCACACGGCGAAGGTTTGTAACTGTTGCGTTGTTTGAGTGAGAGGCGAGAAACCGTTTCAATCACATTTTTCATACGCTCAATTTCTTCAAGCGAGCTCTTTAACACAGCTTTATATTCGTCATCTGTCATTTTGTCGCGCATGAGGGCCATTTCGGCTTCGCCCAAAATGATAGCGAGTGGGTTTCGTAGTTCATGGGCCAGGTAACGATTGGTGCGGCTTACCGTATAAAGTGCTGTTTTTACGCGACGCGACAGGTGATTAACCCCACTGACGATATCTTTTAAATAATCACCAGCTTTAGGGACAATGAGTGGTTCCCAATCTTTCATGCTGGCCGGGTCCATTAAGGTTAAATGATGGGCGATAGTTTTAACGGGCTCAATCATGCGGCTTGCTAGGTAGCGCGAGATAAAAAGAACGAAAACGGATAAAAGAATAAACAGCATCAAGCTTTCGTCCAGGGTGGAAATAAAAATTCCCTTAAAAGAGGGGAGTCTCATGGCTGCAAGTAGGAAATATTGTTTCCCAGATTGTGCAATGTAGGGAGTAACGAGTACCTTATAATTTTTACCTTCAATAGTATTGGTTTTAAAAGATGGTTTGGCGGGAGTATGAAAGGCTTCTTTAAATTTTTCGTTGCCCATCATGCGAGACGAAAACATCATTTTGCCGCGCCCGGTATAAACCTGAATCACCTTTTGTACTTTTTCCAGTTTTAAAATTTCGTCCACAAAGGCATCTAACTCCTGAAAACGTTCCAAACCGTGATAATTAGATATTCCCAAAGCAATGAGTGTTGATGTTGTGCCCGCTAATTCATTCTCGATATTGATTTCCTGATTTTTATAATAGATGAACGTGGATAAGCTCTGAGCCAAGAGTATGCACAGGGCTGCTACAATCCACATGTTCAGCGTAATTTTCCAATGGAGAGAAAGTTTCATGGACTGCTACTGTCTCAAATTGGCAAAAAAGTCACAAATCTTTTTCGCCTATCCAGTAACCGGTACCTCTGCGGCTATGGAGGAGAGTTTTTTCAAAACCTTTATCAATTTTATTGCGAAGGTGGTTTACAACGACCTCTACGATATTGCTCTCGGGGTAAAAATTAAGCTCCCACACTTGGTTTATCAGTTCGGCTTTAGAAAAAATCCGATTTGGCTTTTTCATCAAAAACGTAAGGAGTTTGTATTCTTTGGCGGTTAAATCCACTTTTTTACCGCTGCGGCTTACGCGCTGAGTATCGAGCTGTACATTAATATCTTCAAAAGTAAGGCTGTTGTTTTGGGGGGTATCGCCAGCGCGGCGGGTTAAGGCGCGGATGCGGGCTAATAGTTCCTGTACATGAAAGGGTTTGGCCAAATAATCATCGGCACCACCGGAGAGGCCTTTAACTTTTTCGTCTACATCCGATAATGCGCTTAAAATTAAAATTTTTGATTCAGGCGCTTTTTTGCGGATTTCAGCAATGTGAGTGAGTGAATCAACACCATTTAAAAGGCGGTCTAGAATGATTACATCATATTTTGCGGAGAGGAGAGACCCGTAGAGTTCATCTATGTTTTTAGCTGGGTCTACAGTGATATCTCCTTGTGAGAGAGATTTTTGAATAAAATTTAAAACTTTGGCTTCGTCTTCAACGGCTATAATTTTCATTTGTTGTCCTTTCAATACCCACTGTTCCAAAAAGAAGCCTTCTTTGCAACTGGCATTACATTAAAAAATTGTTACTTCCACACTTTGGTTTGTTATCAAAAAATAATGAAATTAGAGGTGGCAAAACGAATTGATTTTTTTTACAGTAAGCAAAGAAAGTATGAAAAATCTAATTTTAATTCTGTTAGTTTTACTCGCTTCGGTAGCCCAACCTGTTTTATCTCAGGCAAGTTCCAGCATTCACGAAGAAAACTGCAAGTGCGGTGAAGATGAAGATGGCGAATGCAAACCTTGCTAAAAAGTGGAAAATTTTGACGCCCTCCGGCAATTTTTGACATCTTAGATAAGTCTTTAAAAAATAATACGTTTTACAAGAAATAGCCAAATAGAGGGGGTGAAAACCTACCTCTGGAACCATCCCTCTACGTCTGTAACATATTGATAATCAAAATAAAAAAATAAAACCTAAGTGGCATATCATTTGCTCTATTCCCAGGCTTTACATGTTTAACAAGGCCTTTTTAAGGGGGGATCTATTCATATGAAGCCATCGAAACTTTTATCATTTGTTTTTGCATCGAGTTTAATTTTTTCAACAGCTTGCGGCGGAGGTTCGTCATCGTCGTCAGGATCGACAGACGGAGGCGCTACAACAGCCGACCTTCGTTCGTTATCGACAGTTCCTGATTTTGATATCGATGCCTTGGATGTAGCGGCAGCTTCAGATGCGAGTGTATCGCCATCTCTTGCACGAACGATTGGTGAAGTGGGCAGTTTTTCGTATGCTGGTTGTGAAATGCGCATGCAACTTGAAGAAGTAAAAGCGCAGGTTACACAGCAACAATTTGATAAATGTATTATTGAAACGCTGGAAACTACCCAGGGTTTAACAGTTCCTGAAAACACTTACGGCTTCTATTCTATGGATTTTTCTGACCTTGAGGATGAAGAAGAAGGTCCTTCTGGAATGAATATTCGTGTCAAGATTGGTTTAAATAACGATCAACTTGAGCTTTTTGTGTGTGAAAGTGCCGACGGAGATACCTATACCCAAACCAATTATACACGTTATGCTGTAACCGATGATGGCCGTTTTGATGTGTTTTCAAAAGGTATTCATGATGAACAAGATTTTGGTACTTTTGGTCAGCAAATTCAATCGTACTTACCTGATAAAGATATTGCCGATTTTGAAGTGGGCGATGAAGCCAGTGTGACCGGTTCTTTTAATGGTCCCTGGGGTGGTGGTAGCATTAGCGTTTCAGCTTTAAATGACGGTACACTTAAAAATATTGTGGGTTCGGCTTTTCAGTCGGGCGGTGATGATAGTGAATGGGGAACCTGGACAACACAGGCTTATGGCGAAACCAATGCCGATGAAGGTTGTGCCAAATTTTCATCGACTGGCTCCTATCCTGGAATGCTTGCTGGCCAATTGTTGTTTGAAGACGATTTGGATGCCAGCGGATTTGATGGCGAAGATCCTATTTGCTGGGTTGAATTTAGTGAAGACACCGATTTTGAAAGTTTAACTTGGCCTACCGATTTCATTGAAGCCGCAGATGAAGATGGGAACTGTAACTTTAGTAACAGTGGCACCGAGTGTTTCAGCTATTCAACAGATGATAGCGAAAATTTAATTTCGCTTATTGCTGCTAGCGACGATGTTGAATACTTTGATGGAGTTGATGCAACTGAGCTTGATGAATATGCTGCACCCACTATTGCCTTTGAAGGTGATGAAGTATGGGATTGCGAATCTGAAAGTGAATTTACAGATTTAGTTGCAGACGTTGAAGATGCCACAGCCTTAATGGCAGCAGTTAGTGAAAATTGTGCCGAGCCCGATTTTGACAGAACCAATGTTCCTTGTTTTGATCAGGGTAGCGAACAGCAAGTGGAAGACGGTGGTCATGAATTGATGGGTGAATTTGACCAGATTCATTCTGACTACACCAAAGAATGTAGTGATGTTTCGGAATGTGGCGCTATTGCCGATTTAGATGGCGCAGGGTGTACGTCTCGTGGTGGTGATGCAATGTACTGCAACAGCTTGTGTGCCACCGTTGATGATTGTACCGCCTATGGCCCTGGTGTGGATTGTGTGGCTATTGAAGAAATGGATATTAGCGTGTGCGGTTACACCTGTGCTACCGATGATGACTGCGGATCGTATGAGAATGCGCCGCGTTGTGATGAGAGCCTTCATATGTGCATTCAGCCTCTTGAAGGGTAATTAAAAAATATTTCAATCCCCCTTAGGGCTAAAGCCTTAGGGGGGTATTTTATTTATTCAATTCATATCTAAAAAGGAAAATCATGAAGACTAAAAAAATAGCATCGGCATTGTCTTGTTTGGGATTATTATTTTCGGTTGCCTGCGGCAGCTCAGGCTCGGGTTCTGGTACAACAGGAGCCAGTATTAGTGATATCGGCGATTTGCCACGTGCCACCAGTGCTGTTACCGAAGCGATTAGCGGCAGTTTAGGACGCTCCATTCAGCCTGATTTTGCCGAATCGGGAAAAGTGTTAAGTGAAGTGGATGATAGTTCTTTTGATTCTGATAGCAGCATGGCCATGTGTTTAACAACACAAGGTGTTAAACAATCTCTTAAAAATATGTCGTTTGCCGACATGGTGCTTTGTTACATGCAGTCTTCTATGGAGAACGAAGCCAATAGTGGTGTAACGGCCGATTTGTATGATGGTAACGCTCATACGTTTGCTGTGACATTTTTAAATGCCCCTGAAGGTGAAGGCCCTGGCGAAGATTTTGTTGTTAAAATGCAGGTTACTAAAAGTGGCGATGTAATTACCGATTTTAAAATGTGGTCGTGTACGGCAGGGAACCAAACCGATTATATTAATTACAATAATGGTACCAGTTTAAGTATCACCACAAAATCGGCCTGGGATGACGAACATGGTACTGGGAACCAGGTGGCTACCATTACTGGTGAGTTGAACGATAGCCTGGAATTTACCAGCAAATCGATGGTAACCCAGTATGTATCTAATTCCGTCGATAATGATGGAGAAGGCTTTGGTGAAACTACTTTTGATCAAGGGCCTGATACAGCAACCATTGCTTCATCTGAAGATGGTAGTTTTAGTTCCGGAGAAGATACCGAAACCTATTCTAATCATACCTATGCCATTGCCGAGTTATTAAACGATGATGCTATGACCACCATTGCCATTGGTGATGGCGCTGCCAAATACAGTATGTCAGGAACTCATGGTGGTGATGACTATGAAGATAGTGGCACCGAAAGCTGGAATGGCGATACAACCGCTGTTGTTGATTCTAACGACTTTTTGGCTGATGTTACCGATGTAACCTTGCCCGATTCCATTACCCAGGAAGATGCCGCTACAAACGCAGCTTTTACCGGTGATGAAGTGTTTGATTGCGATTCAACCGGTGCGGAAGAATTCATTATCGATTTTGAAGCGGAATCGGTTACCGAATGTAACAATATTAATAGTGTTGATTCGAATTATATCGATTGCTGGAGTGCTGTTCAGCCTTCGTAAAACCTGTTTTTTGTTGTGCATTAAAATAAAAACCCCCGGTGGCCATAAGCCCCGGGGTTTTTTATTGTAACGCAGCGCGTATTGACTGCCCTAGTTTTATTTGTTTTACCAGCCACATGGGCGCAAATTCTACTTATCTTTATATCCGTACAGACATAGAAAAATTTAATAATGTTTCTTCTTATAAGGTGGTGAAGGACAACGGTATTAAGGGTATTTTAGATGATGAGGATGTGGTTCAAGACGATAGGGCAACCAGGGCTCCAGTAACTTTTGAAAGAGCGACTCAGGCAAGAGAAGAGTGGCAAGCGATAGTTGCTGGTAAATTTGCCGAAAGATCCCAAATGTTGATTACAGCGGTAACAGGTATTCGCAATGACTTGGCCGTATTTGAATCTAACCATCCCATGAATAATTCTTGTAATAGCCTTAAAAAGGCCGCTGATGACCTTGAAAAAATTACCACTGCCATAGAACAAACTCATCGCCTTGTAACCAATATTCGCGATCGTTTTGGCCAGGCTTATGTAAACCAGTTTGAAAGAGAGCAAGAATCTGTTTATGATGAGCTTGAAGAATTGGAAAGTCAGCGTTTAGCTTTGGCCCGTCAGTGGGATAAAGTACAAACAAAGACGGTGAGTGTATTTTCTTCAGAAAAATGGTGGTGGGTAAACACAACACTTAGCCAAGAATGTGATGTGAGTGTGCGTGTTAATTTGCAGTTGTAAAATGAACTTGATCTTTGCCCTCGCTTTACGTACCTCACTTGGGTGAATAATCCGTATCTTCTTATCTTAATAGGCGAGTTCTTTTTTACAGCTCTTGCTGTGTGCGTTAAATTTGTAAGCTCCTCTCTTCATGTGATGGAAATTGTGTGGATTCGTTCGCTGGTTTCAATCTCCTGTTTGGCTTTTCTCATGTTGTATTACAAGGTTTCGCTTATTCCTGCTAACCCCAAAATTATGCTGATTAGAGCGCTGGCCGGAGCGGGTTCCATGATGTGTAATTTTTATTCGCTTTCCAAATTACCTCTTGGCGAATCGATGGTTCTGTTTACGACCTTCCCACTTTTTATTGTGGTTCTCGATTTTTTTATTTTGAAAGAAAAACCAAAGTTTTTGCTTATAATTCTCACACTCATTGGATGGGCGGGGGTGTATATTATTTTGGCGCCGCAATTTGATACATTTGGGCCGTCGGCTTTTATAACACTTTTGGGCAGCTTTTTAACAGCACTCGATTTGGTGCTCATTCATATTTTATCCAAAAGCGAAGAACCTCTCCGTGTAGGCATATTTTTTGTGATAGCGGCTTTTCTTTTTGCAACACCCTTTATGCTTACACAAGCAATTATGCCATCGCCCTACGATTTATCTTTCTTAATTGCTGCCGGTGTGATGGGAACGGGGGCTATTTTAACCATTACCAAAGCCTATGGCCTTGGTAAAATTTCAAAAATTTCCCCCATGGCTTATAGTGCCGTGGTCATGTCGTATCTATCAGGCCTGTTGTTATGGAATGAAAAGCCCTCCGTTTACTCTATTGCTGGAAGCGTTGTGGTTATTATTACTTGTATTGTTATCATGCGGATGGAAAAGAGCCTGTAATATCTATAATAGCAATTTCTGGGATTGATAAAAAACGTGCCTTGAGCGTGTATCCCAAGCCCCTGTTGGTATAGAGCCATTTGTCCTTTGCTACTTCATGCAGTCCCCGTCTTAAGTGCCGGTGCTTAACAGGGACTACCAAAGGTCCAATAAAAGGAAACGAAATTTGCCCGCCGTGAACATGCCCCGATAACATCAAATCAAAAGGATAATTTTGGAGTGCTTCAAAACTATCGGGATTGTGCGACATTAAAATAGTGGGGTAGTGAGGGTTGATGTTTTTAAATCCGTCTTCTGGTTTAAAAGAGGAGGTCCATAAATCACCAAGCCCTACCAAATTAAAAGGTGTGGAATAGTTTTCAAAAACTACCGCATGGTTGTGCAGTGTTTTAATTCCCTTTGTTTTTAGGTCGGCTATAAACTGGTTAAAATCTACCGGATCATGCGGTTCTTCTCCAGGATGGCAAACCCCGTAATCATGATTACCAAGGCTTGCATATACGCCCAGTGGGGCCTTAAGACTTGCAAGTATATTGGCCAAGGCCTTTGAATATTTCATGTCCCATTGTAAAAAATCGCCGGTAAGTAAAATGATATCGGGTTTTTGGTTATTAAGAGTGCGAATGGCCCGCTGTAAAAAAGATACCGAGTTATTGGTTGGTCCCATATGGATATCGCTTAATTGAGCAATTTTGAGCTTCAGGTTTTTTTTGATGGGTAAGGGTATGCGCGATACAGACAGGCGGCGGACTTCTATAAAATTGGCATAAGTGCCTACTATTGGTAGCCCCACGTTAATCAAAATATATAAAATAACACGCACCCATTTGCGGTGATGTAGAGTTCTAAAAAATTCTTTTAGCCTTAATTTAAGAGGCATATTGTTTAAGTACCGGTAGGATGGCTTCAATAGGAAGTCCAATAACATTATTGTGTGATCCTTCCACGCTTTCCACAAATTTTTGACCTATACCTTGTAGAGCGTAAGCACCGGCCTTATCCATAGGTTCACCAGTTTTAATATAATCCCAAATTTCTTCATCGTCTTGAGCATTGCGCATACTTACTTTGGAAATGATGGCATCCCAAAGAAGAGGTATGGGTTTGGGGTGGGTTTTGAGCAAATAAAATCCGGTAATCACTTCATGAGAAGTACCCAGTAATTGTTTTAACAGGCTAAACGCATGTTCTGGGCTATTTGGCTTGCCTATAATAGAGTTCTGAAATGCAATGAGGGTATCGGCGGCTAACACCAAAGATGGATTGGTTAATGAGGCGCTTACCGCTTGTGCCTTGGCCATCGCTAATCGTAAAGCTGCATCCATTGGCATCTCACGTGGGCGCGGGGTTTCGTCAATATCCGCCGGTGCTATGGTAAACTCAAATCCTGCATTTTTTAACAATTCTATCCTGCGAGGAGAACCAGAGGCTAAAATTAAAGGAAGCTTTTGATTTAATAAATTCATTTGTTTAAATGGGCTAATTTCGTTATCTTATCCACAATTATCATGGATTATCGGCACTTGTCTAAGGTTGTCTTTTTACTTATCCCTCTTTTTATCACTTCGTGTTTTGGCGGTGTGGATCAACGCGGCAGTGTGAAGGGTTTTAAGCATGGGTTGGTGCAAACTGAGGGCGGTTCCTTTAGGGTTGGTAAGCTGGGCAGTAATTGGAAGAAAGATTCGTTTAACTACCGTGCTATTTTATTTAAAAATACCCAACGCGAGGCTTCTATTAGTGTGAGTTCGTTTTGTAAACAAAGCTTTGATGATGGTCCTCTGGAAACGTTAGCGCGTCAAACATCGTATGGGATGACCGAAGAAAAAGTACGTCAGCTTAATGCCATTACCGTAGCTGGCCGTGATGCGCTAAGGCGTGTGGTGCAAGGTAAAGTGGATGGGCTTACGGTGGTGCTTGATACGGTAACTCTAAAAATGAATCAGTGTGTGTTTGATTTTGTGTATGTGTCGGATCCCGATAGTTATGCTTTAGGAACTGACGATTTTGAAATTTTTTACAGTGGTTTTGCCTATATTCAGGGCCCTCGCTAATGGCAGCATTCAAACAAAAAACCGAACACATGCTCACCCAGTTGGGTGGTCGTATTATTACGCAAATTTTGTTTATGGGCGGGGTTACTTTTTTGGCTTTTGATACCCTTAAAACCCTTTTTACCAAAAAAACGCAGTGGAATTTGGTGGTGCAGCAGATTTATTTTGTGGGGGTTAAATCGTTATCGCTCACTAATCTTATTGCTATATTTACCGGCATGGTGCTGGCACTCCAGTTTATTGTGGGGCTTAAGCGTTTTGGTCTAGAACTTTATGTAGGGCAAATTATTGGTATGGCCATCTGTCGTGAATTGGGGCCTGTGTTAACCTCGCTGATGGTGGCAGCCCGTGTGGGGAGCGGTATTGCCGCCGAGTTAGGAAGCATGACTGTTACCGAGCAGGTGCTGGCATTAGAGGCTATGGGGGCTGATCCTGTTTCTAAACTAGTGGTTCCTCGAGTATTGGTGGTAACGCTCATGACACCCATACTCACCATTATGGCCGATGTGGTTGGCATTTTTGGAGGAATGATAATTACTATTTTTGAAACCGGAGTGGGCCCAAAATTTTATATTGATCAAATTATTCGCACGGTAGAGGTGGATGATTTTTTAAGTGGTATTAGCAAAACCCTCTTTTTTGGTTTTTTAATTGGGGTGCTCTCTTGTTACCACGGGCTTAAGGCAACACGTGGTACGCAAGGGGTAGGTAATGCTACCACGGCCTCGGTGGTGGCCTCATCGGTTGCGGTATTTGTAGCCGATTATTTTTTAACCAAAATGTTTTTAATTTTTTAGTTGCATGTATAATTTAATTTCTATCAAAAAAAGATAAACATTAAATTGTTTACAGGCACTTATGCTACAGCGTTAATGTCCATTATCGAATTTAAAAATGTTAGTAAATCGTTTGGCGATAAAGAGGTTGTAAAGGACCTGTCTTTATCTATTAAAGCCGGCGAAACGCTTACTATTATTGGTGGTAGCGGTTCGGGTAAAAGTGTTACCTTAAAGCTGTTGTTACGCTTGTTGGAGCCCGACGAAGGTCAGGTATTTTTTAAAGGTAAAGATATTATGACTATGGAAGAGCCCGAATTAATGAAAATGCGTTCCCAAATTGGAATGCTTTTTCAGGGGGCTGCGCTGTTTGATTCGCTTACTGTTTTTGAAAACGTGGCCTATCCCTTGCGAGAACATTTTCATTACCCCGATTCTAAATTAGCCGAGCTTGTAAAAGAAAAATTAAAATTGGTAGGCCTTCCGGGTATTGAGGATATGTTCCCTGCCGATTTGTCGGGAGGGATGAAAAAGCGCGTAGGTTTGGCCAGGGCTATTGCTACCAATCCGGAAGTAATTTTATACGATGAGCCCACTACTGGCTTAGACCCGGCCAACACCAATCGTATTGACGAGCTTATTAGAAGTCTGCAAAGTGTTTTAAAGGTAACGTCAGTTGCTGTAACGCACGATATGGCCTCGGCTTTTCGTATTTCGGACCGTATGGCTTTATTGCATAACAAGCGAATTGAGTTTGTAGGTACTGTTGATGACGTAAAAAAATCTACAAATCCCATTGTGAAAAATTTTATTGAAGGTAATATTGGAATTATTGAGGAAGCAGGTAAGGCCTAGTGTACTTGTACAGCATCCAATAATTAATAAACGCAGTACTAAAAAGTTATGTCTCAAAAGCAACAGCAAAATATGGAACTTCAGGTAGGGGCGTTTGTAGGCGTGGGTGTTATTTTGCTGATGCTGGTGTTGTTTATGCTCGGTAGTGAAAATAGAATGTTTGAAACAAACTATACGCTTAATGCTCATTTTGAAAATATCAGCGGCTTGCGTGTGGGTGCAGGTGTTCAGTTGGCGGGTATTCATGTAGGGACTGTCAAAAAAATTATTTTTGAAGATAATTTATCTCAAAAAAAGGTGAAGCTGGTTTTGCAGGTGTTAAGCAATTATAAAGATCGTATTCGTCAAGACTCGGTGGCCTCTATCCAAACCCAGGGGCTTTTGGGCGATAAAATGGTATGGATTAGTGTGGGTAGTTCCGACAAGCCTACTTTAGAGGATGGAGAAGAGTTGTTGGTGCGCAAGTCGGCCGGTTTGGATGCCTTGATGGAAAAAGGTGATTCCATGGCTTCTATAGTAGATAATGTGAATAACCTGACTAAAAACCTGAATGAGATGATCCTTGAAATTAAGGATGGAAAAGGTTTTGCCAACGAGCTTATCTATGGAACTCAGGGTAAGGAGATGATGAAGCAAATTACGGAAGTGGCCGCCAATTTGAAAGATACCACCCAAAATGTGGGGGATATTACTCAAAAAATTAATGAAGGCCAAGGAACCCTTGGGGCTATTGTAAATGACGCTAGCTTGTTTAACGATATTAAAACCCTCTTGGGCAAAGCCAACCGCAATAAATTGATCCGTGCGGTTATCCGGGAGACCATGCGCACCCGTGATGAGGAGCTTTTAGAGACCAAAAATACCCCTCAAAAAGGCAATTAACCGTAAACCCTTGTAAATTGTAGTTTTCCACATGATGGACCGCGTCAAAAAAAATAAAGTAAAAAGTTGCCATGTTTCCCAAACCTCTGCTACAATTTTAATATAAACATTACGAAGGCTTACCTTAACATCACCAACGGCTCTTTTAAATAATCTCGGACAACGTGTTTTTCGAGTGGGACCAATATCTGAGTCTCAATGCGAAAGACCATTTTAACCAAAGGGGGCATTCATGCTCGATTCCAAGGGGTTGATTGAAATTATTAAGCAGTCTGAGGATATTCGCGATTTTAAAGATTTACACTGGAAGGGGACGTTACACGATTATCTAGAAATTTTTGCTAAAAATCCAAAAGTAGCCCGTACGTCGTTTCAACGCGTATACGACATGATTATTTCGTACGGCTCATCTGAATTTAAAGAACATAAAAAGAAGATTGTTCATTATAACTTTTTTGAAGATCCTATCGATGGGGGTAAAGACGCTATCTACGGCCTCGATTTACATCTTATGAAATTGGTGAATGTGTTTAAGGCAGCCTCTAGGCATTACGGCCCCGAAAAACGCGTTATTTTATTGCACGGTCCGGTGGGCAGTTCTAAATCTACCATTGCCCGTCTGCTTAAAAAAGGTCTGGAGCGTTATTCGCGTACTCCTGAAGGAGCCGTGTATACTTATTCGTGGGTTAAGGGTGAAGGTAACGATGCCGTAAATGCTATTTTTGGTAATGTTGACCGCGTAAAATGCCCCATGCATGAAGAGCCTTTACGTTTAATTCCTATTAAAGCCCGCAAAAAATTTATGGAAACCGCCAACGACAAATTGTCGTCCGACGAACGTTTGGTGGTGGAGGGCGATTTGTGCCCTATGTGTCGCTTTTATTACAATTCTCTTTTTAGTGCCTATGAGGGAAATTGGGAAAAAGTGATGGAGCATATTGAAGTAAACCGATTAATTCTTTCCGAGCAAGACCGCATTGGTATTGGTACTTTTCAGCCTAAAGATGAAAAGAACCAAGATTCTACCGAGCTTACCGGTGATATAAATTATCGAAAAATTGCCGAGTATGGTTCCGAATCAGATCCGCGTGCGTTTAACTTTGATGGTGAATTTAACGTGGCTAACCGTGGTATCATCGAATTTGTAGAAGTGCTCAAGCTTGATGTAGCCTTTTTGTATGATTTGTTGGGCGCCAGCCAAGAGCACAAGGTAAAACCCAAAAAGTTTGCGCAAACCGATATTGACGAAGTGATTATTGGGCACACGAACGAGCCCGAGTATCGTCGCTTGCAAAATAACGAGTATATGGAAGCGCTGCGTGACCGTACGGTTAAAATTGATGTGCCGTACATCACCAAGTTATCTGAAGAAAGCAAGATTTACAGTAAAGATTATGTGCCCGGGAAAATTCGTGGCAAACATATTGCTCCTCATACGCTAGAAGTGGCCTCTATGTGGGCTATTCTCACGCGTTTAGAAGAACCTAAAAAAGCCAATTTGTCGCTTATGCAAAAATTGAAGTTGTATAACGGCAAAACGCTTCCGGGTTATACAGAAGACAACGTGAAGGAACTGCGCAAGGATAGTAAGCGTGAAGGTATGGAGGGTGTATCGCCTCGTTATGTGCAGGATAAAATTTCCAATGCCTTGGTATCCGATTTGGGAGAAGGCTGCGTCAATCCCTTTATGGTGATGAACGAGCTGGAATCGGGTTTAAAACACCATTCACTTATTGCGGATGAAGATCAGAAAAAACGCTATATCGATCTTTTATCCGTTGTAAAATCGGAATACGAAGATATGGTGAAAAACGAGGTTCAGCGTGCTATTGCGGCCGATGAAGATGCGATTACACGTTTGTGTGCTAACTACGTAGATAACGTAAAGGCATACACGCAAAAAGAAAAAGTGCGCAACAAATACACCGGCCAAGATGAGGAGCCGGATGAACGTTTAATGCGATCCATTGAGGATAAAATTGATATTCCTGATACGCGCAAAGATGATTTTAGACGTGAAATCATGAACTATATTGGCGCTCTCTCGCTTGAGGGCAAGAAGTTTGATTATAAAACCAACGAGCGTTTACATAAAGCTCTGGAACTCAAACTTTTTGAAGATCAAAAAGACACCATTAAACTCACCAGCCTTGTGTCGAGTGTGGTGGATAAAGATACCCAGGAAAAAATAGACGTGGTGAAATCGCGTCTTATTAAAAACCATGGCTATTGCGATATCTGCGCCACCGACGTGTTAAACTACGTGGCTTCTATTTTTGCGAGAGGAGATATTCGGAATAAAGAATAACAACGCAGAAATAAAGAGGAGAGGTAGAGCAAAAGAATGGTTTTAAAAATTGAACAAGACCATAACCGTTTTAAGGAAATTGTCCGCGGCAAAATCAAGCGGGATTTGCGAAAATATATCTCGCATGGTGAGCTGATTGGCAAGCAGGGTAAAAAATTCATCAGCATTCCTGTTCCGCATATTGATATCCCACATTTTAAATTTTCCGATAAAGAAATGGGCGGTATTGGTCAGGGAGACGGAGATGAGGGAACTCCCATCCAAGGGGATGAGGAAGATGGGCAGGGGCAGGCGGGTAGTGAAGCCGGTCAGCATATTTTAGAGGTGGATGTTTCCATCGAAGAAATTGCCCAAATGCTGGGCGAAGAACTGGAACTGCCGCGCATTAAACCCAAACACTCCGATAAAATTGTTTCTCAAAAAAATGTATACCGTGGCATTCGCCCGTCTGGGCCTGAATCACTCCGCCATTTTAAACGTACCTATAAGCAAGCTTTAAAACGTCAAATTGTGTCGGGGCAATATAATTTTCAAAAGCCTGTGATTGTTCCTTACGGAGAAGATCGCCGTTACCGCAGTTTTAAGGTGGTGAAGGAACCACAAAACAAGGCTGTGATTATTTATATGATGGATGTGTCGGGTTCTATGGGGCAGGAACAAAAAGAAATTGTACGTATTGAATCGTTTTGGCTCGATACCTGGCTGCGCTCACAATACAAAGGTATTGAAACTCGTTATATTATTCACGATGCAGTAGCGCGCGAGGTGGATGAAAATACCTTTTATCATACGCGCGAATCAGGCGGTACCATTATTTCATCGGCTTACAAGCTGGCACTTAAGATGATTCACGACGATTACGACCCCAGCGAATGGAATATTTATCCTTTTCATTTTTCCGACGGCGATAACTGGTCGGCTAGCGACACGCAGGAATGTATGGATTTAATGGAAAAAGAGTTTTTTCCTTTGGTTAACGTATTTTGCTACGGCCAAGTAGAAAGTGAATACGGCAGTGGGCAGTTTTTAAAAGATTTACATGCGCGCTTTGGTGAAAAAAATGAGCAAATGCTCACTTCTAAAATTGAAAGCCGCGACAAAATTGTGGAATCCATCAAAACCTTTTTAGGAAAGGGCAAATGAGGAATACACAGCTTCCAGATGAATTAAAGCATTGGCGTGATCGTATTGAAAAAATTGCTTCCGATTACGGGCTCGATTTTTATACCGTTATTTTTGAAATTCTTGATTGGAAAGAGATTAACGAAGTAGCCTCTTACGGTGGTTTTCCCAATCGTTATCCCCATTGGCGCTTTGGTATGGAATACGAGCAGCTTTCAAAAAGCTATGCCTACGGTCTTTCCAAAATTTACGAAATGGTGATTAATAACGATCCTTGTTACGCCTATTTACTGCATAGTAATTCGCTCATGGATCAAAAACTGGTGATGGCGCATGTTTATGGTCATTGCGATTTTTTTAAAAATAATATCTTTTTTGCTCATACCAACCGCCAGATGATGGATGGCATGGCTAATCATAAAACGCGTGTGATGCGTTATATTGATAAATACGGGTATGAGCCGGTGGAAGCCTTTATAGATGTATGTTTGTCGTTGGATAATTTAATTGATATTTACGGGCCTCTCATTAAACGACACGACACGGGTAGTATTGCCAAGGAGGCTCCCGATGATGACGTGGCGCGCCTTAAAACAGATCGTTCGTATCTAACGCACTTTATTAATCCCAAAGATTTTTTAGATGAGCAACGTGAGAAGGCCTCTAAGAAGAACGAAAATCAAAAACTAACTTTTCCCTTAGAGCCCTGGCGTGACGTGATGGCCTTTCTTATTAACTATGCCCCTATTGAAGAATGGCAAAGAGATGTTTTAACTATTATTCGTGACGAGGCATATTATTTTGCGCCTCAGGGCCAAACCAAAATTATGAATGAAGGTTGGGCCAGTTATTGGCATAGCAAAATGATGACAAACAAAATTATGGACGATTCTGAAGTAATTGATTTTGCCGATCATCATTCGGGTACGGTGGCTATGAGCGGAGGCAGACTTAACCCGTATAAAATAGGCATTGAGATTTACCGCGATATTGAAGAGCGTTGGAATAAAGGTCGTTTTGGTTTGGAATACGATATGTGCGATAATATGGTGGAAAAAAAGAAGTGGGATAAAAATTTGGGGTTGGGCAGAGAAAAAATTTTTGAAGTGCGTAAAATTTATAATGATGTCACATTTATAGATACGTTTTTAACTCCAGAATTTTGTGCTCAGCACAAAATGTTTTCATTCGACTACAATCTTTCTAAAAAAACTTATGAAATTGCTTCGCGTGAATTTGGCGTGATTAAACAAAAATTATTGCAACAGCTTACTAACTTTGGACAGCCTGTTATTGAGGTGGTAGATGCCAATCATAGTAACCGTTCCGAGCTTTTATTAAAGCATCGTTACGATGGCGCTGGTTTGCGCACCGATTACATAAAGGAAGTATTGCAAAATTTGTATGTAGTATGGAAACGTCCTGTTCTTATTGATACCCAAACCGGCGATCGCCACCGTTTGTTCCGTTTTGATGGCAAGGAACACACAGAAAGTGATTCTAAAGATGGTATTTGACCTTACAGCTCAATCTTGTAGATAGAATCCATGTTTAATTTAGTGTCCAAGGACGATTCTCGTCTCTTAACCTATAAAGACAGTACGGTTTATAAGGGCAATCCGGATGGGCTTTATTTTGCTAAAGATGTAAAAGGGCTTTCCGATTTTGTAGGGTATTGTTTTCATCATAAAATTCCCATTACTCCCTGCGGATCGCGTACGGCTATGACGGGAGCTTCTCAGGCCGATAGTGGATATTTACTCGCTTTTGAAAAGATGGATTGTTTGCTGGATATTGCTACCGATCCCGTTACTAAAACGCCTATTGCCATTTGTGAGCCCGGTATCTTACTGGGTGATCTTAAAAGGAAAGTAGAAGAAGCCGGTTTTTTTTATCCCCCCGATCCTACCAGTTATAAGGAAGCTCAATTAGGAGGAACGGTTGCTACCAATGCCACCGGTGAAGATAGCTTTTTATACGGGCCTACACGTCGCTACATCCGCGAGTTACAGATTGTAACGGCGGATGGACAGACTCAAACGCTTAAGCGAAAAACCATGCCTGCTATGACCACCAAAAATAAGGCAGGTTATTTTTTGGATGGCGAGGAGATTGATTATCTTATTGGTTCCGAGGGAACTTTGGGAATTATCACGCAAATTACCGTGGATCTCATCAAGCCCCCCTTTGGTTTTTTTGCGCTTCTTATACCCTTTAAAACTTTTGACGATACTTTAAACGCTGTGGAAAAACTAAGTGTGGGTGACCAGTTAAACCCGCGGGCTATTGAGCTGATTGGCCCCGGAGCATTTGAAATTTTTTGTGAACAGAAAGAAATCCCGCAATTCCCCGATAAGACAACATCTCTTTTATATGTAAAGCAGGAATATATCAGTGAAGCCGATTACGATAAAAAACTATCGTTATGGCTTGAAGTGCTTCAAAATTTTTATGAGGAGCACGGTTGTAAGGGTTGGGAAGAATATTTGTTTGTAGCCAAAAGTGACAAAGAAAAAGAAGCTCTTAGGGCTTTTCGTCACTATATTCCCCAGATGGTGAATGAGCGGAATAGAAAGTTTTTGGATACGGGAGGTGGAAAGATTTCTACCGATTGGTGGGTTCCTCCAAATAAAATGAAAAATTTTATGCTCACTATTTATGATGAGAGTATAAAACAAAAAATACCTTTTTTAGTTTTTGCTCACATTGGTAATGGCCATCCTCACTGGAATTATTTAACACGCGATAATATTGAAAAAGCCCGTATTGAAAAATTTGTGGAAGATGTGTGCAGGCGGGCGGTTGGCTTGGGTGGTGGGGTTGCAGGTGAACATGGTGTTGGAAAAATTCATCATAATTATTTGGAGATTCAACATAATGCGTCTGTGGTGCAAAAAATGCTCGCTCTTAAAAAGAAATGGGATCCTAGTTTTTTACTCGGTCGGGGGAATATTTTCCCTGGGGCTTAATTTTATTTTTTTCACATTTTTTGAAAGGCCTGCTTTTTATTTTGGGTATGCTTGATGCGCCTCGACGGCCTTTTATCGTTGTTTAGGAGATGTGCTTGATGAAGGCAGGACAGGCCAAAGAACAAAAAAAGTGAAAAAAATAAAATTTAGCCCCAGGAAAGAATGTGATGGAAATGGGGGTGTTGATGAAAAAGATATTCATTATTCAAAATGTGCCGCACGAAAATTTGGGTGTTTTGGAAAACTCTTTTTTGTCACAAGGTTTTACGCTCCGGTATTTTAATCCTCAAGAACTCATTCGTTATAATGATAGTGCTTTTAACTACGATGCCCTCATTATGATGGGTGGGCCTATGAGTGTGTATGATACCACCGAGTTTCCGCATCTTATCAAGGCAGCTCAAGTGATTCGTATGGCGTATACTGCGGGAAAACCTGTTTTGGGTATTTGTTTAGGCGCACAAATGATTGCCAAGGCGTTTGAGGCCAAGGTGGTAAAAAATACAGAAAAAGAAATTGGTTGGTACCCGCTAAATCTGACCCCCGCGGGGGAAACCGATGCTGTGTTTTCTTCTTTTTCAAAAACTGAAACTGTTTTTCAGTGGCACGGCGATACTTTTAATTTGCCACACGGTGCTGTGTTGCTGGCGTCGTCACCTTTGTGTCAAAACCAGGCTTTTAGATTGGGTAAAAATATTTACGGCCTTCAGTTTCATGTGGAAGTAAGTGCTGCCATGGTGGCCGAATGGCTAGATGAAAATGGGAATAAGGAAGAGTTATCCTGTTTGCCGCAGATTGATTCTAAAAATATTTTATCTAACATCCCTACTTATATAGGGCGTCTCAATTTTTTATGCCAAGCCCTAGCTAAATCATTTGAAAAGATGATTTGATTGATCATTTCTCAAATAAATAAAATAATTGGATAAATATTGCCGCTTTAGGGGTGTTTTTTTACCTCACTCATGTTGTTTTTATTAAGTAGTGTTTAAAAATTTATTTAAAATTCAATTATTTATAAATTAATTTAAGTAGACAGTTTTTTTGTCGGTATGGCTCCACTTTTGCTCCTGTATCATATATATGATGCAGCACAAAGCATATAGAAGAGCTGGCATAAAGGCCTTAAAAGGGGGGCTTTTTTTTCTTTTCCTATTATTTCCGCTTGTATCGTTTGCCACCACCTACACTGTTAGCAAAACCGCCGATACCAACGATGGTACTTGCGATGCCGACTGTTCGCTCAGAGAAGCTATTACGGCTGCTAATGGTGATGGTAACGATACCATTGATTTTAATATCTCGGGATGCGGTGGTGTGTGTACCATTACCCCCACTTCGGCACTGCCTACCATTTCGGGAAGTACAATTACCATTAATGGTTATTCGCAATCGGGTGCTAGTGCTGGCACAAACGATTTTCCCAATGCTATCAATTCAACAATTTTAATTAAGTTAGATGGTATCAGTGCTGGTAGCGGGGCTGGTGCTAACGGTCTTACCATTTCTGGCAGTAATGTTACTGTCATGGGTTTAAGCATTGTACGTTTTGGAAGCGATGGTATTGAAATTAGTGGAACAGCTGCAAATGTTAAAATTCAAGGTAACTATATTGGTGTTGATACCGATGGCGATACGGCTTTGGGTAATAGTGGAACCGGTATTTATATGCCATCGTCGGGTGCCAACAGTGTTATTGGTACCGATGGTGATGGCTCGAATGATGCCGGAGAAAGAAATATTATTGCGGGGAATAGTGTTGCGGGTTTGCATATTGAGTCGAGTACTGCTGTAACTGTGGCCGGAAATTTTTTTGGAACCGATAAAGATGGCGATACCGATCTTGGCAATACTTACGAAAATATTAATGTTGCGGCACCAAGTGCCATGATTGGTACCGATGGCGATGGAACTTATGATGCTTATGAAGGAAACCTTATTTCAGGAAGTGCTCAAGAGGGTATCTCTGTAGGTTCCAACGGCGATAACTCGGTTATTGCCGGTAACTATATTGGTACAACGCTTACCGGTAACGCTGTTTTGCAAAATGATATGTTTGCCATTTATATTGCATCGGGCGGAAATGGCGTGCGTATTGGTACCGATGGCAATGGAACGGCTGATGCCAATGAAAAAAATATCATCGCTGGCTCGGTAAGCTACGACATGATTTATGCGGGTGCCAACAATGCCGTTATTGCGGGTAACTCTATTGGTATAGGTGCTGATGGTACAAGCGTATTAACTGGTAACTACGGTGTTGGTGTTGTGGGTTCGGGCACACGTATTGGTACTGATGACGGCGATGTCCTAGAAGCAAACGTCATCTGTAACATGTCGTCTATTGGTATTAATATCTGGGGCGGCGATAATACAACTATTGCGGGAAACAGAATTGGTATTAAAGCTGGTGGAGGTTCATGCGGAAATTCCCGTGAAGGTATTTATATTTGGAACACAGCAACAGGAACAACCATTGGTGGAACAACATCCGGTAAAGCCAATATTATTGCCAATAACGGGGGCTCGTTTTACAGCGGTATTACCGTTGAAGATGCCAATAGTACCGGAACAAAAGTATTAAGAAATTCTATTTATAATAACGGAAGCACAAGCGGCCTTGCTCTTTCATTGTATACCGATTTACAAGCTCTTAATCCGGTTCCTGTTTTTTCGGGCGACTCTTGTTCGGGAACCGATACGGTTCTTACTGGTACGGCTACAGCTAATTCAACGGTGCAAGTTTTTGATGCCGATAGCGATAATCAGGAAGGGCAAACCTATATTGGTGAAACCACAACAGATGGTGGCGGCGCATGGACATATACCATTACAGACAACAGTTATAAATTAGCTGGCAATAAACTGGTTGCTACCGCTACCGATGCCACCAATGGCACATCACAATTCAGCAGCGCTTATACCCTTACTACCACCTGTCATAATACCAACCCTTCGGTAACGTTATCGGGTGGTGCCAGCATTTCCGAAACTGGTGGTACTCAGGATATTACAGCAACTCTCTCAGGCACCAATAATTTGGATGTGGTTGTAACTTTAAGTGTGAGTGGTACAGCCACTGGATCGGGAACCGATTATACTCTTTCTTCTACAACCATTACGATTCCTGCTGGTGATACAACAGGCACGGCTACAATATCTGCCGCTGGTGATACTACCGATGAAGAAAATGAAACAGTTATTGTTGATATTGCTAGCGTTACCTATGGTACGGAGAGTGGTACGCAGCAGCAAACGGTAACCATTACGGATGATGATGCCGCTCCTACTGTCACTCTTGGCCTTGATAATTCCAGCATTTCAGAAGCGGGAGGCGCTGCCACCTTTACGGCAACATTATCGGCTGCATCCGGAAAAGATGTGACGGTTAACTTTTCTTATAGTGGAACTACAGGGGGTGTTGGTACCGATTACACTGTGTCGGGTCTTATTGTTACCATTACGGCGGGTTCTACTACCGGATCTTTTACGGCAACAGCCATCAACGATTCTATTGATGAAAACGATGAAACTTTGATTGTAGATATTACTACTGTGAATAATGCTACCGAATCGGGTACGCAACAGCAAACCACTACCATCAATGATAATGACACAGCAGGCACAACAGTAAGTAAAAATACGGCTACCACTACCGAAGCCGGTGGTACCGATACTTATACCGTAGTACTTAATTCGGAACCCACAGCCGATGTGACAATAGGGGTGTCTTCTAGTGATACAACCGAAGGAACCGTATCTCCATCGTCTCTTACGTTTACATCCGGAAACTGGAACGTACCACAAACGGTAACCATCACGGGTGTGAATGATGCTATTGCAGATGGAAATATCACTTATTATGTAAACAATGCCAATGCTTCATCGGCCGATAGCTTTTACAATAATTTAAGTGTGGCCGATTTAACCGTGAGCAATACCGATAATGATACGGCGGGAGTTACCTTAACCCAATCAGGTGGATCGAGCAGTGTTACCGAAGGTGGTGTTACCGATACGTATACTATTGCTCTTAATACCGAGCCCACCAGTGATGTGACAATTAACCTGTCGGGAGGATCGCAATTAACGCCTTCGCCTTCGTCCCTCATCTTTACATCTGCTAATTACAGTACACCGCAAACGGTTACCATTACGGCTATTGATGACGATGTGATGGAAGGATCTCACTCAGGAACTATTACACATACGGCTACGAGCGGTGATGGAACTTATGATGGGATTACTATTTCCAATATTACTGTAAATCCTATTGTAGATAACGATACCGCGGGTGTGACGGTGGCTCATACAAGCGGCAATACGGTTGTGGCCGAAGGTGGTGCTACCGATACGTACACGGTTGTACTTTCTACCGAGCCAACAAACAACGTTACTGTTACTCTTACGCATGATGCACAAGTAACACTTTCGGATTCAGCTCTCACTTTTACTTCCGGAAACTGGGATACCCCGCAAAGTGTGACGGTAACAGCTGTTGATGATGAGGTTACCGAAGGGTCGGCATCATCCACAATTACCCATACAGCTTCAAGCTCCGATACCAATTACAATGGAATTAGTGTTGGTAGTCTTATAGTGAATATCTCCGATAACGAAACCAAATCTGTAAGTATTTTTGAATCGGATGCCGAAACTGTTATCGATGAAGATGGAACGACTGATACTTATTTGGTGGTTCTCACAGCGCGTCCCTCGGCAACCGTGAATGTAACGGTTTTGGTGGATGATGCCCAGGCCTGTGTTTCGCCTACTACCTTAAGTTTTACACGCAATAATTGGAGTACGCCTCAAACAGTAACGGTAGAGGCTGTGGATGATTCTGTTTACGAAGGTGATCATCATGTGACGTTATCGCATTTAGTAACAAGCCTCGATTTAAGTTACAATGGTTTGGCTGCTCCTACCGTGGTTGCCGCTATAAGTGATAATGATGACGAGGGAGATGATGCCGATGAGGGCGATGAAGGTGATGATGAAGAGACGGGCCGCCCCGAAGTCAGTATTACAGGCCCCGCAATTGCTGCAGGTGGTACAACTCAATCGTATACGGCGAGCGTTCTCAATGCTTCTACATATGAATGGAGTGTAAGAGGGCAAGGTACACTTCTGTCTAGCCCGTCAGCTTCTACAGCTACTGTTAGTTTTAACGATTCAAACGGGCAGGTTGTTGTTCATTTAACGGTATCGAGCACTACAAGGAGTGCTAACGATTCGTACGTGGTAGATGTTGTTAAATCGAGTGTTTCAACAAGTGATGATAGTGTTACTCGCTATAGCAATATTAAAGCAGGCCAGGTAACATCCAGTGGCAGTTTAATTGCCGAACAAGTAAAAACTGTATCAGGGCGCGGCAGTGTTTATACTATCGATTTTGATGACTTCGTTTTTTATGGCTTAACAAGCGAAACTCTTGTTTATCAGACTTCGGACGATGCCGTTTTTATTGCCGATCCTACAGCCAATAACAACAAGGGTATTGTGTATAGAATTCCCAATGGCACTTTAAGTGGTAAGGTTTATGCTTGGAATTTACCGAGTGGTGTTACCACTCTTGAAGGGCAAAGTGAGAATAGTTATTTTGGTACTCATATACTTTTATTTGACGATAAAATAGCCATTCATGCGCCTGGCATGCGTATTATTTCGGTTTACACTCAAGACCTGGCAAGTTTTGTGTCTCTTGTAACCGAAGGTGAGAATGTTCCGTTAACCGAAAATATTTTCATGGAAGCCGAAGATACCAACGGCGATACCGATTCCGAGTTTTATGTGGGTGGTAAATATACCGAAGATTATTCCAATGAATTGGAAGCGAGCCTTGGTGCCAGTATTATGAGAGGGCTTGTGCTGGATGTTGATATTCCATCGCAAGCAGAAGTGCGTGCCATTGAGGGTGCTGATGATTGGGATGACAATATTGATTTAGATGATAATGCCGATGCAAACATTACGAATTCCATCCAATATTTTTCGAGTGATATTGGCGATTTTAACGGCGATCACTTAAACGATTTAGTGGTATCCAGCATGGATGGTTGCCATGTGTATGTGTTTTATGGTGCCGAAAGTTTAGAAGATAAAACAGCCGATGATGCTGATGTGCGGGTAGATGGAGTATTTTGCGATGGTCTTTTTGCCTATCATACCCGTGTGGGGGATGTGAATGGTGATGGTTACGAAGATGTTGTAATTGCTATCCCGATGGGCGGCAGTAACAATGGTGGTGCCATTTATATTATTTTTGGGGGTCCCAATGTGTCGGCAGTTATTGATATTAGCGATCCCTCTTCAGGAAGTTTTACCAGTATTAACGCGGCATCTTCGTCGAGCCTGTTAGGAGCTAGTGGTTTATCTCTGGCCGATGTGGATGGCGATGGTATTTTGGATATTTTAATGACGGATGAAGAGGGTGGGCAGACTTCTACTTTAGTATTTAGTATCTCTCGTGCGGCTAATGGCCAGGGGCAAATAGAGAGTGGTGGTGGTAATAGCTTGTATAATAATGTTCAGGGCGGTGGCGGATGTTCGCTTAATTCACAAGTTTCCTTCTCTTGGGGATCATGGTATTTAATATTATTGTTTGTAGTCTTTTTTAAAAGAAAATACGCATGATTCGCAAAATATATTTAGTTGCCATCTTTCTTTCCTTAGGTGCCTGTGGCGGGGCTACCGGTACATCGTCAGGCCTTACCTCACTTGAAGGCGCTCCCATTGATATCCCGCTTCCTATTGCTAAAGGAGTATCCAGTGTCGATCCTACGTCGCTGGCTTTTGCCGGTACCGATACCGAAACAGTCGATAATATTGGTGAGGTAAGCGGCACAGCGGTTGATGAAACCACAACGCAAGAGTTAGTTGTTATTTATGATGGCGAAGTAAAACAGCAGTTTAGTGTTACGGGTAATTTTACCATCACCTTGCCTCAGGAAATTGAAAGCAAACCTGTAGCGGTGAGCGTATGCGTTTCGGGCTGCGATGTGATTGCCGAACCTGTTTATTTTAAAGTGGGTCCTGTTAACCCTTTGCTGGGGCGTCGCACTTTTGCGGTGTTTTTAACAAATTCAAGTGCCAGCATGACGGATACGACCCGCGCTTTTTCCATACAGCCTAATGGTTTGGTAGAAGGGGCGGACGGCATTTATTTATCGGCAACAAATGCCGATGGAAATCCTGTTATTACGTCTATTAATTCCAACGGGCTTTTTAGTGAGTCGCCCATAGAACTGGATAGTCTCCTTTACGATCTTACTTCGGTTCCGGGGCAAAATTTTATTAGTGGTTTTGATGAGGATGAAAATGAAATTGTGTTGGTAGATGGGGATGGCAACGTGGCCATAATTGATACAGGCACTGTTTTGCCCAGTAACCGTTCCATGGCCATCAGCCCGGATAGCAGTCTTTTAGCTACTTCCGTTTTTGAAGATCCTTTTAATCCTGTTAATCAAAATTTGTTGATTGTTGATCTTGAAACCGAAGATCAATTTGAAGCCGATTTAGGGGCTTCGGCCAATGTAGAGAGTGTAAAAATTGATTGGCTTAATAACACAGTTTTGTTTGTAGTGGCTCAGCTTTCTAACGGCAATACTGAAGCGTTTCAGGTGGATATTTCCGACCCTAATAGTGTTATTTCAAACACCATGGCGGCATTTTTGGGTTTAAGTACAAACGATTTAGCCGATAACGCTAAAATGATTTATGTGGCCAGCCACGGTGAATATTTTTACCAGTGTATTCCCAGCGGTTCAAGTTTTGTGGGGCTGTGTTCCATAGAAGGCCAGGCGCCCTTTGAAGATCACGTTCTTATTACCGGTGAATACGATGTTGTAGATTTTACTATCGACGACGAAGAAACGCATATTATAGCCGAGGTAGATTTAGGCGATAGTTCGGCCGAAGATAACGTGCTGGGTTTTATTCCTATCCCGTCTGATGATAGCTACGATGTTAATTATTTATCGCTGGGTACCAATAATGTTTTTAGTCCTGATGATGCCGGTTTTTATTCTTTGTATCCTGTATCCGATACTTATCAGGTGGCGTTTACATCGGTAGCTAATTATTTATTGCCCCGAGCCGAAAATGTTGAATACGAAGGTTTCGAGCTCGATCGTCAGGCCGAGGCCAGTTACGATGCATGGGAGGGTTTGGATGTAGATGTGGCCGTGGATGCCAACTTTTCAGTTAGCTTTGAAAACTTGCCCGATAACGTGACCGAAATTTGCATCGAATGTTCGGCCGACGATAATAATTTGGATTTTGATACCCCGCACGAAATGGGTTGCGGTACTCCTGATGGGAATACAATTGTGCTGAGTAACGATGTGTTTTCGGATGCGAATACGTTTAGTGCCAATTGTTTAGCGTCCGATACGGTTTTATTCCGTGGTAAAATTACAGCGGGTGGAAATACCGCGTATAGTTCTACGTTTTATATTACAACAACTGTAGCTAATCCTTAATCACTCTATTTAAAAGCTTTGCGTTTTGTAGCAAGGTGCAGTGCTCCCATAACTAGTATCACCAACATGATAGTATTTAATGAAGGGGGTGATGAGTTTTGTTCTAGCGAACACCCGCCTGCTGAAGAACTGCCGGTACTATCATCTCCACTATCTGCATCTTCGGTAGCGCAAACACTATCGCAGCCATCATCATTAGTTGCATTGCCATCATCGCATTCTTCTCCGGTGTCGATGATATCGTCGCCGCAGGATGCCTCTATACAAGTGGTACGGCAAGCGTTTGCCATAGTGTCGCTATTAGCCCCCGCATTGTCGCATTCTTCAACGCCTGTTTGTATAAACCCATCACCGCAGCTTGCTGCTACACAAGTGTTCAAACAAGTATCGGTATTGTCGTCATTGCCGTCATCGCACTCTTCAGCCCCTGTTTGTGTAAAGCCGTCACCGCAGCTTGCTGTTTCACAAGTGTTTAAACAAGTATCGGTATTGTCATCATTGCCGTCATCGCAGCTTTCATCAGTTTCTAAAACGCCATTGCCACAATTAGGGAAATTAAGACTTTGGCCAAATATTTCAATTTCACCGTCAACTAATGTTCCCGTATTATCGTCTCCGCTCCATACTACTAAGTATTGATTGAGCGTAATATTGAATGCAATAGATTGTGTATATGTTGCATCATAATTAGCATCTCCGTCGGGACCCATATCACTTATACGGAAATCATTATCTCCTATTTCGTCACCGTTGGTATTTAAACGTTGGCCAAATATTTCATATTCCTCATCAACCATGCCGCCGTTATTATCTTCGGCTGCCCAGGTAACAAGATATTCATCATCTAAACTGTTAAAGTAAGCATTGGGACTAAGTGCTAAATAGTTATTAGAGCTATCGGGACCTACATCACTAATTTTAAAGTCATTATCACCAATTTCATTACCATCGGCATCTAGCAGTTGACCGTAAATTTCATACTCGTCATCAGTTACGTCGTCGCGCTCGTCATCTCCATACCATACAACGAGATATTCATTATCCGTTTGATTGTAGGTAACATTAGGATAAAAAGCCTGAAAGGCTGTATCTGTATCCAGCTCGCCCATATCACTAATCCGAAAATCATTGGTGCCAATCTCATTGCCATCGGTATCTAAGCGTTGGCCAAATATTTCATAGGCTTCCTGGACCAATGCTCCGGTATTGTCGTCTCCTGACCATACAACCAGGTACTCATTATCGGTGTTATTATAAGTCACGCGAGGATCTCCAAATGGGGCGTGATTTGTGGTTCCGTTTGTACCCATGTCGCTAATGCGAAAATCGTTGGTGCCAATTTCATTACCATCGGTGTCTAGGCGCTGTCCAAATACTTCAACTTCGTTATTCACAAGAGGGGCCGTATCATCTTCACCGGTCCATACAACTAAATATTCGTTATTGGTTGAATTATAGCTTGCATGTGCCCCACTAGAAGCAAAATAGTTGCCATCACCATCGGGACCCATAGTACTTATTTTAAAATCGTTAGTGCCAATTTCATTGCCGTCCGCATCTAAGCGTTGTCCAAAAATTTCTGGTTCTCCATCAATAAGGCTTCCGGTATTGTCCTCGCCATTCCATACAACTAAGTATTCGTTATCGGTTGAATTATAGACTATTGTGGGTTGATTTTTTTGTGTCCCGCCTTGTACATCATAATCAACATCACCATTTGGCCCCATATCGCTAATACGAAAATCACTTCCAATTTCGTTTCCGTTACCGTCTAAGCGTTGGCCAAATACTTCATGCTCACCTACAACTAAAGGGGCTGTGTTATCATCGCCTACCCAAATGACAATGTATTCATTGTCTGTAGAATTATAAGCAATAGAGGGGGCCATGGCTGTAATGCCAGCAACACCATTTGTGCCCATATCGCTGATGCGAAAATCGTTGGTTCCCACCTCATCCGCAAAAGCTGTGGTCACAAATGTAAAGGATAAAAGGAAGAGGGTACATAAACGAGTACATAATTTCATTGGGGCTCCTGTTGTAATTTTTTTAATTTATAGAAACCTGTTTAAAGAATTTTTCTAAAATTGCTAAGGCATATTCTAAACCGCAAGGTTCATGAGGTTGTGAGAGCAAAGCGTACTGCCGATTTGGGGTATAGCCTCGCTTTTCTGTAGGAAAAAATTCACTTCCTCCATCCAAAATAAGTGTTCCTGCAGGTTCAACAAAATAACCCGCAGCTATGCCTTGAAATGTTGCTTTGCGTCCTGCTTCGCGAAAAAAATGTGATGGCGCTATGGCGTGTTGGTTATTTCTCCCATCTGGGTTAATAATATATAAACGGAGTACCGATGTGTTATCTCTCAATATAACTCGCGCCAAATGATATTTAGGTTTTAAAACGGCATACGAGGTGTTGGGGTTATATTGCGTGAATACTTCTAATTTTTCACCATCTACCACTATTGTTGTTTTAAAAGGAAAAATATCGTCAACCGTTTCTTTTATGATGTTTGGGGAAAATGTTAATTGATCTAAAGAATCAAGTAAGCCTTGGTGTTCGGTGCTGGTTAATAGCCCCAGTGCAGCATGATGGAGATTGTTTAAGATCTCTTCATGGCTTGGGTCTTCTGCGGGTTGAGGAAGCGTTTTATGTTGATCTACTGCAAACGGTACAACAAAACTTGTAGCACCTTCCTCGGGTTCGGTTAATAAATCTAAAAACCATGCGTAGAAAATAGCGCGTTCTGCCTCAGGCATGGCCATAATTTCTTCTTTAGAATAACCCTTTTTTGAATAAATTTTTGTGCTAAAGACTTCACGTAATTCTACAGCATCGACTTTTTTATCGGGGTCTGTGACATCCGTATTTTCTGCCGTATTATCATCATCGCCAGCACTCATGGAAATGCCTGCATCACTGTCATCGTCATTTTCTTGGCTTGGAGTTTTAGGAATAACTATAGGGCTCAGTTTTTTGTTGGGGTCTGCACTTGGTTCGGCCGGGTCTACCACAGTAGGGGTAGGGCGACTTTCTAAGTATTGTTCTTCGTATGGCGAAAAACCAAGTTCGGTTGTTGTGGTAAAATCATCGTCTGCAGTTTTTTCTTCAGGGCATGTGCCTAAATCAAATATTTCATCGGTATCATGGTTATAAGTGGTGGTGCGTGGTATGGGTTTAAAGCCACCGCTTATTTGAAAAGACCAGGAAGGTTTACGATATAAATTATAACATTCTGAAGGATTTGTTTCACAACGCAGGCCATTGGCCACAAGCACACTTAATCCTAAAGCGCTTACTGCAGTTCGAACAGGAGGGATAGCAATGACGTCTTTTGCTAGTTCTCTGGCAGCAGGAACAACAACAGGTGGTACAGGAGACGGTGCAAAAGCACTTAATGGTTTGGGATATGCGGGAGCATCAGAAAGTGGAGGTGTATCACAAACATCCTCCATGTTAGTGGTATCGGGCCAGCTGGTTTCATTTAAATATAAATTTACTAAATTACTTTCCATAATATTCACAAAAAAATTGCGATGGGGAAGGGGCAACTTCCCCATCGCGGGTATTAATGGATCTGTGTCTGGGCATGACAGATCCATGGAAGGGGTACTGCGAAGCTTTTAAAAAGCTACTTTCTTGGCGTACAACGAATTAGCCGTTGAGCCGTTACCTAATTGACCGCTGGTATTTTGGCCCCAGCAATAAACATCACTTACGCCATTATTATTGGTGTAGGCGCAGGCATGGGCAAAACCCAATGAAACCTCAACTGCATTTGATAAATTTGTTTGAGCATCTGTTTTTACTGCGGAGGGTACAAACTGCACGGCTTCGCTTGAAACGCCATTTCCCATACGGCCAACAATTTGCGAGCCCCAACATTTAACTTCTCCATCGGTGGTAACAGCACAGCTAAATTTTTCTCCGCAATCCACCATGGTGGCATTACTGATGCCGGCTACTTTTACGGCCATGATTTGATCGGTTTTTGTGTTGTCTCCTAGCTGGCTATTGTCGTTAGTGCCCCAGCAATAAACAGAACCAACATTATCGCCAGGGATATCATCGTCTACTACGGAACATACGTGAAAACTGCTGGCGGCTACGTAAAAAGCTTTTTCAAGGGGTGTTTTTGTTATGCTATCAAGTACAAAACGGGATTGAGGATAATGAACAGCGTCACTATAGGTATCGTTGCCATTCACAGGAGCATCGCTTGATTCTGTTCCCCAACATTCTATTTTATTATCCAAACGAACAAGGCAGGTATTCATGTTGGTCCCGGCAACCATGAGCCCCATATAATTGGGCATAACGCAGCTTTGATTACATGTATTGGCACATTCGGGATTGGGCAGATTAACACCGGGACCATGATAACCTAAAACGGCAACAGCATAATTTTTATTAGTACCACTATCATTGTTGCCAAGTTCCCAATTGCTGGCATTGCCCCAACATTCTACAGCGCCATTGTGTAATACTGCGCAGTTGTGATTTTTACCTGCTCCAAGTTGTAAAATATCGGTTAATTCTATGTTTTGTGTGATGCCATTATTTTCAAATGAATAAACAACTGGTTTGGCGGTATCGGCGTTAATAAATTTTTTGCCGTTATAGAGAGTGTTTTTAAAACCATTGCCGTTATTGCCATAGGCATCATATCCCCAGCAGCGTCCGTGGCCGTTAGAAGTGACTGCGCACGTGTGAGAAAAACCGGCTGTTATTGAAACATAAGATTCGCTATTGTCGTAAAGTGGAACAAGGCGGGGGCGTGCAGAATAACTTTGTGTATAGGAAGAGTCGCCTAAAGACATAAAATCATTTTTGCCCCAGCAACTGGCAACACCATCATCTTTAATAAAACAGCTATGAGCATTTCCAACGCTAATCCGGTTTTGAAATTGGTCGCTTAAATTTTGAGCCGTAAAAAAGCCAGTATCATCAGCATAAGCGCCTGTTGTACTCACTAAAGAGAAGAAGGCAAGAAAAAGGACAAATTTATGTTGCATAGCTTATATACAATTTTCTTAAGTAAATTAACGACTTATATAAAAATCGTCCAAATAACTTAATTATGAGACGGTATTGTCGCATTAACCAATTAATTACTTATCGTCAAGATCAAAAATAAGTTGCTTGGATAATTTATTTATTGAAGTTTAAATGATAAATATATGATATTTCTTGTTTTTTTTATTGAGATTTATGGAAAACAAAGTAAAATCATAGAAATATATCAATAAACTGTATGGCTAAAACAAAAAATCCAAAACTTGAAGCAGAGCGTAAAAAGAGCATTATGGAGGCGGTTTACCGCTTTTTAAGCCATAGGCCAGTATCAGAATTAACCCTAGAAAAGATATCGGTGGAAGCTAAGCTTAGTAAGGGGCTTCTCAATTACTATTTTAAAAGTAAAGACCGCCTCATTAAAGAAACCATGAAGTTTGTGATGGACCGTGAAAAGGCCAAGTTTTTAAACTTGATGAATAAAGATATCCCGCCGCCGCAAAAAATTTTGGAAGTGTTTAATGTGGCGCTGCCTTCTCGCAAAGAAATTGAAAACCTTACCATGTTTTTAATGGAAGTATGGTCGTACAATAAAAATAATCCCGATAACTCCCAAAACCTTATCGATAACTACGCTGAATATGGCGATGTGTGTAAAAAGTTTGTGGAAAAAGAAGGGGCTTCTATCAAGCTTGATAAAGAAGATCTCGAAATTTTACCGATGATACTTTATTGTTTGATGGATGGCATTAGTTTGCGCATTTCGCTCGATCCTAAACTTGATGTGGATGGTATTAGGTCGCAGCTTCTGGGCTTTTTCTTTAAGCATTTTCAAAAGTATTTAACTGCCTAGTAGTAGCAATTAAGAAGCAAGTTTCTTATTCTTAATATGTCGATATAAAACAATAATTCCGTAAAAAGCATAATAATAAAGAACAAGTTGGATAACAACGCTGCATGTTGAAACTATATCATTGTGATTATTTATAAAAGAATCGAGCCATTTTGAGTGAATTAGTGATTGTAGTCCCATCATTAAAAAAAGAGCGGGCATGTAAATAATAAAACAATCAACAGATATGATATCCAGCCCTGCTATATTGTAACGGATAATGGTGTAAATATTTTGAATGATGAATAAGAAAAATACTAAGAGCAAAGCTTGATACTTCAAGCGATCCATTAAAAAATTTTGCCTTTTAAAATAAAAATAGAGGGCTGCCAAAAATCCTGAGCAAAAAAGAAAGTCTACGAGTATTAATGAAGTGTTTGTTGAAAAAATAAGAGGAAAGCCAGTGGATATACCACTGCAACCTGATGGCAATGTTAAAAATAAAAGGTTGAGCATAAACAAAATAAAATAGCGGAATTTAATTTTTGCATCGGTTGTTTTCATAAAAATGTCATTGGGTGTATCCGGTTTTAAATATCATGATTCATCAGATATATAACTATTTTTATCTCTCTCATCCATGGGAGGCAGGGTGCCGTTCTTGATGTGCTTCCAGGCTTTAAAATAGCTTTTACTAAAAATAAAAACAAAAAACACGAGGCAGAAATAAATAAAAAGAGTTAAGGCTGCAGAATCTTTATTAAGAAATTCAATCAAGCTGAATCCGCAAGTAAGGCCACAAATAAATTGCCAGGTTCTGTTTTTGGCAGTGGGATGGCCTTTAAGAGTATAATATGCCAACGCCACAGGGTCTGATGACCAGTTTTGTGTAAAGCCTATATTTTTACCTTTAAAGTAAACTATTTTTGAACGTCTGGGGCCAAAGTTTTCGTCTCTTAATAAAAAAATTTTCTCATCTGTTGCCTGATGAGGATCTCTATTTTTTGAAAATATCGAAAAATAGAGTACGCCAATAAAAGACAAAAGAGAAATGCTGCCCATTGTTATGTGGTAATAATTCATACTTAGCGCGTTCTTAACGAACACCCCCCAACAGAGCCGGAAGAGGCGGGGTCTGTGGTTTCGTTGTTGCCGGTATCCGATCCTTCCTGATTATCTGTGTTGTTAGGAGTTTGAGGTTGTGTGTTGTCATGCGATTCGGTTGTGCTATCTGCACCTTCTTCGGTAACCCCAGTTTGTTCTATTTCAATGGGTTGTTCAATGGCTATTTCGGTTTTCTCGTTATGAAATTCTGATGGTTCGCTGAGTGGCGTTGGGTCAGGATTCATTTCTGTTGTTGGATTGTTAGTTTCTTCTATTGTTGATTCCGGGGCAGCTGTGGGGGTATTTTGTTCTGGTGCTGGAATTTCATCTATTACAGGTATTGGTGTTTCATTTGGCTCTTCTACTGGCAACGGCAATGTTATGGTGAGACTTTGACAAGTGTCACAATTTAAAACAGAGCTTAAAAGAGTCCAGTAGCTGCCACTTGTCAGTTCGCAAGTGTAAATTACAAAGGTACTTTCAGTCGATAAATTTTGTGGTGTATAGGGCATGGGGTAAAAATTATCGGGCTCATTTTGGGCTTGGATGTTTAGCTCTTCGCAGGGTGTGGGGGCTTCTGACGAGTCGGACACGTCAGACGAGTCAGATGGGTTTGAGTTGTCTGACGGAACCGGATCCGGTGTTGGAGTAGCCTCGGGCGTTGGTGTCGGTTCTGGCGTTGGAGTAGGCTCTGGCTCTGGTTGCGGTGTAGGTTCTGGTGTTATTACCGGTGTTGGTTCGGGAGTTGGAGTAGGTTCTGGTGTTGGTGCTACGCACTCTCCATTTACAAAATTAGTGCCGCTTACACAGCTTTTAATGCAATTATTACATTGCATATTGGGTCCTAATCCTGCTGTGCCATCGCATTGTTCGCTGGTTTGATTGATAACGCTGTCGCCACAATAGGGATTGCGCACACAAGTGCTGCCTTCCATATGATAATTGCTGGCGCAGGTTATTTGGCAGGATGTGCAAAGCTGATTAGAGCCTAAGCGTGTGATTGTTGTTTCACACTGTTCGGGAGCTGTTACAATACGATCACCACATGTAGGAGTAGCACAAGCGAGAGGGTATGCTGATGTTTGAATTTTTCCTGGAGCACAGGTTTCGGTACAACTCGTTGTGCACGTATAGTTTGAATTTGTAAGTCCGCTTGTACCATCACATTCTTCAAAATCCTGATTCACACTTCCATCGCCACAATACGGGCAGGTAATACCGTCGTCTATATTTCCATCGCAGTCATCATCAATGCCATTGCATGTTTCGATAGGGACATCGCCGCATAATCCGCAGGCATTGGCGTCGGCTTTATCGCAAAAGGTAATAACTTCAAAACCCATAAGCCCTGCTGAGCCAGCAAGGTACTCAGGTGATCCATCATCATTTAAATCGGCTTTGCTGAGTGTTGTTTTAATATTTGCTTTATAGTTTGCAAAATTTTCTCCCATGTAAATCCACTCATAACTTTTTGGAGATGCTTGCTCATATTGGGATATACCCTGGCCAGAGCCTAACAATAAATCGAGTAAGCCATCGTTATCGACATCGGTAATAACAGGAGTAATGTCTCCACTAAAGTTGTATGTTACAGGTGGCGCTTTTGCAGAAAAATAAAAGGGATCGTCGTTTGATTGCTCGTAAAAATATATGGTTCCATCATTTGTGCCAACGATCATATCGATTAATTTATTATTGTCGATATCAGCAAAGGTGATGGCTGCATTAGTGCCCTCTAATTCAGTTATGTTAAGGATTTCTTGGTAATCAAAAATTGTTGTGCCCAATGAGCTTTGCTTAAAACGATTGAGGCCTACAAATAAATCGAGCAATTTATCGTTGTCTAAGTCGGTTATGGCAAGACGATTGTTTCCATAGTCAAGCCCGTTAAAATAGGAATCGACTAATTGTAATGAATCCCAGTCCAGTCCACTATTGTTGTGATGTGAGATTCCCCAGTTTGTGCCAGAAAGATAATCGTTTGTACCGTTCTCCTCAATGTCGGTAGAAATTGTGTGCCGAGCGCCAATAACGTTAGTTTGATCTAATACAGTATTAAGTACGCCATAAGTTATTTCAAACTTATTGCATCCTTCATCAATGCCGCCGTTGCAGTTGTTATCCAATTGATCGTTACAAATTTCTGGCTGATTGGGATTCAGTTGATTGTTTTGATCATTACAATCACCTGTTTGAAGTGTCGGCGTTTTTTTTACGCTACCATGTGGTTGGTTACATGTTGTTATCCCATCAGTTGAATAAAAACCATCGCCGTCTGCATCAGTATAAAAAGGTCCGTTATCGTGACAATAAGCAATTTCGTTTTCGGTGGGATATTGACCACCTGCCTTAACGTTTACAATGTAGGGTCTAAAATTGGGAGCTGTTAATGTAAACGACCAATTTTTGGAGGTCTCAATGTCGGACAGGCTTACGCTAAGTGAGGGGGCTCTGTTATTAATATTAACCGGGCCGCTTGTAGCTAAAACCTTGCTGTTTTGAGTAATGCTTAAAAAAGTATTCTGCGCCACAACTCCCGGAGTAATGGTAAGTATATTATTATTGATGGATGCACTGACTCTAAAAAGTCTGGGGCGGCTTGTGAGCATGTCTAGTGTGGGATCTCCCAACAGATAATAGGTAAACGTGGAACGCAGTTTTACGCTATTCGACCCGATCAGATTCTGCTTGGCATATAGCAAGGCATCACCCAAATATTTCTTTTTGCCGGCAGATATCGATGTGTTCATGTCATCCCAATAATAATCAATAAGCCCGTTTAAAAGTGAGTTGTTAATACTGGAAGCGTTAGAGCGACTGCTGGCAATAATACTCGCTGCACCACCTTTAGGATTCAGTAGAAGTGTTTCAGCTAAACTTTCTTTATCGGGTAAGTTGTAATAGCTTGATTCGTTATCAAAACGTCCGGTTAGGCATGCTAAGCTGAAAATAACAGGCAGCATGTCCTCTTCTTTGTCGTTAGAATCAACATTGCCGTTTAATAGTTTATTGGCGTCTACGTTGTAAAAATCTTGTGCGCTCCAAACCGAGCCTCCTCCGTGATCGCGATATACGTATAAAAAGAGCCCCGCGTTTATTTCACTGGCTACGTCTTGTCTATCAGCCTCCCAGTTAAAGCCTATGTTTTGATTGTTTTCCCATACGGGCTGTAAGTAATCGGGCAATGGAGTTCCGTTTTCGTATTTAAGAATAATGCCGGGGTGTAGGGTTTTGCTATAAGTGTAGAGGCGTGTAACGTCATAATTATTTTGGGTAAAGAGGGTATAAATTTGTTCCAAAATTTTAATGTAGGGTTTTGAATCGATCCCATTGGTATTATTGTCTTCAAAGTAACCAGCCAGGGTTGTGTTTTGGTAATAAGTGGTAACGGATGATGGAGTTTTTTCGTAATCAATAATTTTATCGACGACGGTGTTGGCTTCATCCAAGGTGTCTACCGATATTCGTCCTACGGCTAATTGTGGAGCTTGTGTGTTATCGCTATCTAATCGTGAATAGGGGTGATCGGTAGCAATCTTCTTTTGAACAACACTATCAGAGACTTCGGTTTCAACCGATTCTTCTTCGCAGTCTCCAGGAATATTCGGATTGCAGGGGTTATCTAAAAAGAAAGTTGGAATAAATTCCGAATCGCCCATCAGTAAAACATACTTAATACTGCTAGACTGAGCGCTTGATTGTATAAACGATTTGATATCGCTGGTGCTTGAACCTGTTTGATTGAGTGAAAAAACTTGTGTGTTAATTCCTTTTTGATTTTTCCACAAAGCCAGTTTTTGGGCTGCGTCCAAAAATTGAGGATGGGAGATAATTAAAAAACTGGTGTTTGTGTTTAATACAGGGGCTGCAATAGATTGTGACGAAATGAGTAGAGCTATAAGGACCAATGTTATCTTTATCCGCATCATTCTGGAGAGAGATGCAAATAACATGCCCAGTTGGATAATTTATAAGCAATTGATTTATAATTACATTTTAAGGTATCGCTTGTCACAAACGTCAAAATAAATATATATGTTCTCAAAATGAAAATATCCGACTTAAAACATTATGGTGTGGCTATGAGTGATGCGGAAAGCTATTGGCCCAAAGAGCTAAAAAAGAAGATGCGCTCCAAAGGCAAGGCCATTGTGATGCAGGGGCTTAAAGGGTTTGAGAAATTCAAGTTTGTTATTGAGCTTATTCGGGCTACTCGTTTTGCTAAAAAAATAGATTTATCACCGGCGTTAAAAAACGGTTTAAACAATCCCACTTTTTTAAAAACTCAAACCGAGTATCTTACCCTGTTTAGAGCTTTAAGCCGCACGGTAGGAACCGAGCGAGCGATTGTTATTTGTAAAAAAATTATGGATGAAACCGCGCGCGAAGCGCTGTTGTTATGTTTTCCAGAAATAGAAACTGTCAAAAAATTTGAGGATCCGTTAAAAGTTTTTAGCGAGTATTTTGAGGTAGGAGCCAACGCCAACATAAAAGCGGGCTGTTTTAAAATGCATTTTGCAGAGAAGACAGATAACGCAATTGAGTTTCATGTAAACTGGTGTGCGTGGCTTGAGCTTGCGCGTGTTTTTGAAATTCCCGAGGGTTGTATCCCCAATTGTTATTCGGATGATTTGGCTTTTCCCGAATATTTTAAAGAGTTGGGTATAAAATATACACGCACGCAAACATTGGCCATTAATCAAAAGCCCTGTAATTTTAGATTTGAAAGGATAGAGGTGTGAAATGAACGTTAACTTTAAAAAAATTATTTTTCCTATTGTAGTGTTGCTAGCTGTAGCTTGTGGCCCTAATGAAGAAGAACAATATAGACAAAAATTATTATTAGAAATTGAAAGCTATACCTCGCAAGCAACTCAAACGATTGCCGCTATCGAAAAATTGCCGCCTGTTTCATCGGGGTTAACCAGTACTATTCCAACTGGAATGCAGACGTATGATAGCTTTTCGTTAACTGCCGGCCGCTGGAGAGGAAACACAGCGAATGCCATTGTGGTGTCTACATTAAATGGCAAATTGTTGCCGCTGGCTGATGCTTTAAGTGAAAGAAATGTATCGGATTGGTTGATTTCTGCTGGTGCCACTAGTTTGGCCAAGCCATTAAATGCTCAATCGTCGCAAGTGGATATTTTGGATAAGCATGACGACTTAAATGCTCTGGCTACTTTGCAATATGCTGTGTTGGTGGATGTTTCTGCAACAATACGTCCACAAGTAATCAGCGAAAAAGAATATACAAAAGGCAGCATCAGCTCACAGGTTTCGGTTTACGATATTAAGGCCGGTAAGTGGGTGGCCAGTTTTCAATTTAATATATCCAGCAACGACGAGATGAAATACAATTTTGGGGGTTACAACCAAGATTACAAAGGAACCGATACAGTGAAAATGCAACGGCAAGTGATGGCCGATTTGGCGATAAAATTTGAAAGCGAATTGGTGAAGGTGTTGCAAAAATGAGCTGTTAAATTTTGGCATGTTCATGAGTCTATGGAACATAATCCTTATTTTCGACGATATTTAGGAGTATAGTCCTGGTATTGAAAAGGGCGGAGAAGAAAATATCTTTTTATATGGTATTTCTCAGTCGGCCGGTTACAAATTTATGCAAAACACTGGCAATGAGGGTTTGGTAGGGCAAGCCTTCTTCGGCGGCTCTGCGTTTTAGTAGTTTTAAATCGGGGGCGGAGAGGCGGATGTTGATACGCGTATCTTTGGTAAGATAGTTATCTGCTGCTTTAACAGCCATATCCATTTCTTTGGATGCGTTTTTTGTTTTTTTGAGTTTACCCTTGTAAAAGGCATCTAAAACATTTTTTTCATCATCATTATTTTTTGTATTCATGATTTCCTCCCGGGTTTTAAATACTCTTTTGTGGCCTTGCGACTGGGATAAATGGTTTTTAAAAAAATCTTGTGTTCTGTTCTTACAAAGGGAACCAGGCAAACATAGCCATTAACATCCACCACATATATTTTCTGGCCAGGATATTGAGTTTGATTGTGATGCTCCAGCACATCCATTAAATGGCCTTCCGATATCAATAAAATAATTTCCTCAAAACTGATCCCGCGTTCCTCCTTGAGAAAAGCATTCTTTTCAGGATCAAATTCAAATTCAAGCGCTTCTTGCATGTCTAAATTTAGTACATTGTATGCCTATTAGCAACACACATTTATTCACAACTCCTCTCACTTTAAAAAGAACTTTCTACCCAACAAGGGGTATGTATACACCCAGCCCCCCCCTCGTATTATCATAAAAGCTAATCATTAGAAGTGCTTATAAAATTGCCCCGTTGGCATATTTATTGCTTTAACTCAACTCTGTTACGCAACATTGGGGGTAAATAAATTGCATTATGTTCAAAACTTTTTGGGCATGAGGGGCGATTGCATAAAAGGCATTTTTTACGGGAAAGGTCCCGCATTAACAATTGAAGGAGATTTATATGATAAAGCACGTTGCCAATGTGTTGGCTATTAGCATGATGTTAATTTCACCGGTGAGTTATGCGGGGAAGGGGAGTACAGGTGTTTTAGAAGAAAATAAAGCTCAGATCGATGCTGCCGTTCAAAATACGCAGCAGGCGCTTGAAAAAATGAATTCTGATATGGTGACGGTAAGAACAGAGGAAAAAGATGGTGGTACCATAATATATTTGGTTCCCAAAGATCAGGAAAACCTTTGTTTGTTTAATGAGCTTTATTTTGATGGCGCTTGCCGTGATAGCGCTTTTTTTCAGACGCTCATGACTCAAGGTAAAAAAAGTAGAGCGGTTGGTAATATTAATCAGTTAGCGAATGATGATACTGTTGTAATTGAAGAAAGTGAAAGTATCAATCGTACTGACGATGCAGGGTATAAGCTGGAAAAAAAGCTAACTTACTGGACTATTTCTAAAACAAAACAGGCGGCAAACGATGGTAGCTGGCCTCAAAAAAATGGGTATAAAGTACTTAGTAAAACGGAATCTGTTTGGGGTTATAAGCCGCAAAAGGAATCGGATACTAAAACTGTTGTTACAGAATATGCTGTAGAAACTGTTGCAGGAGTTACTTCTAATAGCGCGGGCGTAAATCGCAATGGTATTGTTGGAAAAAATGTCAGTATTCCTTCGAGTTATAAGTGGGTGGTTAAAGCAATAACCGTTGCGGAAGAAAACCTTGAGCCTGTTACAGATGGTAATGGACTGATTCATACTAACAAAAAAACTTATACTTTGGATATAACAAAGCCTGTGGGAAAGAATGTAAGTTCCACAAAACCAGTTAAGGAAGGTTATGAAGTGTTAGAAAAGTACGTTACCGAAAATGCGCAAAAAGCTGTTTATAACGGCAAAGCTGAAAATGAACAAGGTAACTTGGTGCAGATTTTTGCCCCGGTACATTTTTTGAAGACAATCGAAACACGATGGGTGCCGAAGGTAGCAAAGGCAAATGTTGGCGTATCGGGTGACAAATATTCTAAAACAACAACAACCGAAAAATTCAAACTTTATTTCGCACGGGATATAGGACTTGTGGAAGAATACAGAAACAATCCAGATTTAGCAGAATTATTTAAAAATGCCGACGATAGTAATGCGCAAGACAGAAGATCCAATGTATCAGGTTATGAGGTGCCAGGCACTGTTTGTACGGATGTTGTTTGTATTGATGGTGAATGTTCTGCCGAAACAATTGTTGGTGAGATAAACCAACCTTGTGGGCCGATTTCTCAAATGGTTGATAATAAGGATATGGGAGAAGGTATAAATGAAGAAGATGCCGAGGCCAGTTGTTTGGAAATGGCCATGCAATTAGGAATGGCCACTAATGCTGAGGGTGGCACAGCTTGGACTGTAGGGAATATTCTAACAGGAGGGGCACTTGACGGTGCCTATGAGATGTACAAATATTTCTCATCAAATCCACGGGCCGAAGAACAAGCCAGAATTGAAGTCAGACCCGAAAGAGTTGCCGTAAGGACTGAAGCCGCCGTGCGTGTTGATGCCAAGGATGGACAGGGAAATGTGGTGCAATTTACCATTCAAGCTACCTTTACAGGGGGGAGCTCAGGAGGTGCAGTCATAGGTGGTCAAGTTGCTGGTGATGTAGTTGCGAGCTCTAATGGAGAGCTAACTGTGGTTTCAGGTGGAAGTTCTAGTTATATCAATGCGTACGGAGAAGAGTTTGAGCAGGCCCGTGTAACCTATAATTTGTTGCCCAGTTCTGCTTCGTCACCTGCTGAGGTTAATTCATTTTTACCAGAAGGATATAATTATATACCTGGCACTTGGAATGATGCTGGTTACACTACTTTTGTTACCGACATAAATAATGAGTTTTCTGACTCTGGCAAGACCCAAACTCGTAAAGATGGGTATCGTAATAGTGAAACGGGTCATCTTCAAAGTTCTCCTGATTCGGCTAATACTGGTGGCGGTAATAAACCAGGCGGTGCTAAATTTAGCGGTGATGAAGGGTTGGCAAAAGCATACAGTGATCAGTGCCGCTCAAATGGGGAAGATAGTGATATTGGATTTGTAACCACAGGCGGGAATATAGCCCCTGCGCAAAATACAACCCAAGAACTACATTAAATACATACATGATAATTCTATCATAAAGCGGGGCTACGGCCCTGCTTTATGATTTTGAGCTACTGCTATAATATCAACAACACCCGCGCCTTGTAGTGTATTGGGATATTTTTTAATTGGATGTGCTGTAGTTGCTATAATGGTTCGTAGTTGTTGTGAGCTTAAGTGAGGGTTCTTTTCAAGCGCCAATGCCAAGGCAGCACTTACAAAAGGGGCGCTGTAGGATGTGCCTGAATCGGCATCAAACACGGTTCTGTTATTATCGTAAAGGGGTACCTGATGCCCGTGTGCTGCTACTGTTGGTGGCCACGCTTCATTTCCATTCAATGCCAATGGCCAAATGCCATCATCAGTATAATTAAGCGGTGTATTGTTATTCCCAGAAGCTGTAACAGAGATGACATGCCGGCTTTGCGTTAGCGGGTTATAAAAACAATAATCTAAATCACGATAAACTGTTTTGTTATTTCCATAAGCAATCACTATATTTTTATTTGTTTGGGCAAGTTTTTTCGTGATAAGTTGATATTCGGTTAAAGCTGTCTGATAGTTTTTATCATGCTCAAGTTCATTTGTTTCTTGTTGGCACAAAGAAGTAAACTCTTCTCTGTAATTATCATTTTTATCATTAAGTTTTTTGGAAAGAAACATGCCGGGTGCAGGGTTGAGCGATATATTGATAATATGATTTTGTGATTCAAGTTGTCGCTCAAGTGAAGATTTAATAGCTTGCAATAATTGAGTAACAGTGTCGGTTACATTTTCTTCCGCTTCATAATGAATATATTCTTTTGTAACATTTGCGTCTGGAGCCAAGCCGTCAGGGCCATTGATGATGTTTTGTACGTGGCTTGCATGATTATCATCCGTCTCAATTAATACAATATTTACCCCTTTGCCGGTTTCAGAAATTTTATCTCTAATAGTTGCTGCCGTACTGTTGCCTTGAGCCCATGTTAAAAGATTCTTAAACGATTGCGTTGCTTTACCAACATGGCTTACCAAATAGTCTCGGCTGGTTTTAAAAGCTGCGGGTAAATAAACATCGTTATTATCGGTGAGTTCCTCTTTTAATTTTTTTTTGTCTAATTTATCATTATAAACGGTCAGTTTTCCTTCGAGTTTATCTTCGGCTGATTCTTGCTTTCTTACAGTCAGCTGAGGTGATGATGGGGGCGGAGTGTGCGCAGGTGTATTGTTATCGTTATTATTCCACAATGACGATACACAGCTGGCTACTTGTAATAATAAACCAAAAATAGTGGCCCCCTGCTATTCAACACTCTCCAAATCCCCACAATAAATCTGATACGAATCTACCAATCTTTGAACCGCAGTTTCAAAATTATCTACTTGTGTCGTACTCGCCAGTTTCTTCGGTAGGACATTCGCACATACCATAAAGAGAATTGTATGCATCCATGTAGCGTTTATAATTCGCTTCCCGTATGCTCCAAACATCATAGCCGTGATGCAATGAAATTTCCCAACCCGAATACCAGCTGGCCGATAATTCGCAATACGTTCTTAAATCATCATTATTGTTTATGGCATCACTCATAGCGTCACAGCCATATTCCTCCCGTATTCCGCAAGAACGAGTGAGAGTTTTATCTATAAAGCCAATCCATGATAGCTTATAGGGATCATTTATTGTTACAAGTGCCTAATTGGTCGCTATTGAGTACCGGACCTACCTCTACTTGATTTCCTTCAACATTTGTTCGCATCGTGCCATCCAATAATTTGGCTCTGGATAGAAATATTTTAAAATTGGAGGGGATGAAGCGTGACTCGCCATCAATAGTTACTTGTTGGGTCCAATTATTTTGTGTGCCAAACGTTCCGCGCCATTTGGGATTGCTCAATGTGCCTTCTTTTAGAGGCTGTCCTAAATTTTCTCTGCAGGAGTACGTTGATTGGGTATCTAAACTGGAAGCGGTATTATCGATTGTGATACGATCTGGAATGAAAATGTTAGTAACGTTATCTGCCGTTACTTCGTAGTCGGTATAAGGATTTGCTACAATGGGCATTGTAATGTTTAAATCAATTTGAAGTTTTGAAATAACAGGTTTTCCGTTTTCATCCCATTTGTCTACATGCGCCCGCATTTCATCTTGTTTGCCGTCGCCATCAATGTCGGCTTGGTAAACGATGTATCTGTTGTCGGCCCGAACAAAATTTGCAGTTATGGATGGTAATTTCATAAACACTCCTCTTTAAGAAAGTTAAGCTACTAAGAGTATTATCGGGTTTATCATAAAAAAGTTGCTTGGATAATTTATTATTTGATTCTTTGTCTTGCTAGGCAAAAAATGCGCGATTCTTAATTTGATATATTTGTTTTGGCACCCATCCCCGTTTATATTAAATAAAAGTGTTTAAATTCAATTACTTATAAGTTATCCAGCGCGTCAAATATTGGCATGTCTCTTGCTTAAATATATCTCTAATGATGAAAAAGGGCGCTATAAAAGCTTGTGCGGCAATATTACTTATTCTGGGTTTGCAGATATCCTGTGGAGGGGCTACTGGTTCTGGGGTGGGGACGGGCAGTTTAATTGAAGGGGCACCCGTGGATATTCCTATCCCCATTGCCAAGGGTGAAGTGGTTGTTGATAAAGACTCGTTTGAATTTGAAGAAGAAGAAAGTGGCGGCAATATTGGAACTGTTACCGGCAGTTTTATCGATACTACGGCCACCGAAAAGGTAGCCTTTATTTATAACGGCGAACTGCAAAGCACGCAAACGGTGACGGGCACTTTTAATTTTACCGTGCCTGAGGAATTGGAAGATGTACCTGTTGCGGTTACTACTTGTACCAATAGCTCTTGTAGTGTTGTAACCGAACCTGTTTATTTTGTGGTAGGTGCGTATGATCCCATTATGGGTGAGCGCCCGTTTTCTGTTTTTATCACCAATAGCAATGCCTCTACATCGGATACTACACGCGCTTACACCATCTCATCCGGGAAAATAACGCGCTTTAATAACAAGGTTTATATGTCGGGTGTGGATAGCGATAATAACCCGGTATTAGTTTCGGTGAATAACGATGGATCGTTTAATGAAGATGTTATTAGTTTAGAAAATCAACTTACTCATCTTTCGACTATCGATGGCTTTTTAGTGGGGCTCGATAGTGTAACCCAGGAAATTGTTTTAGTAGCCGAAGATGGAACCACTCAAACGCTTAGTACCGGCACCATTTTCCCTGATAACCGTATTTTAGAAGCAAGTCCCGATGGTGATTATCTGGCATCGATTATTTATGCCGATGAAAACAATCCGGTTAATTTAAAAGTAATTCTTGTTAACGTAGCAACCCTCGAGGATTACTCGTTTACACTTAGTGGAGATAATATAACGAATATCGAACTTTCGTGGTTAGTAGATGGCGCTCTTTATTACTCCGCCGAAAAAGAAAACGGCGATCATGTGTTTGGTATTATTAGCTTAAATACCCCAGGCGATATTACCGATCTTACGGTTAGCGAAAGTGTAAACGATGTTTTTACCAACTATGCCGAGCACGATATCCAGGAAGATGCGGAGTTTGAATATGTTTTTTCGAGTTACTCGTGGTTTTACGAATGTACCATTGCCTCTTCTGGTAATACGGGCTTATGCGCTATTCATCTCGATAGCGACTATATTGGCTTTTATGACGACATTGAAATACTGGCCGGTAATTTTAACGTAGTGAGTTTTGATATTAACACGGCCGAAACCTATATTGTGGTAGAACTAGATCCTGGTGATGGTGCCGAGCATTTAATAGGTTTAATCCCGCTAGATTCAAGCTATCAAAACGAAATTATTTATTTTGGACCGGGTAGTAAACCCGAATTTTCGGAAGAAGAAGATGCTTTTTATTACGTGCTCCCGGTTAATGGCTACAATCAGCTGGGATATATCAATGTAGACGACTATTTACTGCCTTCTTTTGGTGATCTTGTTTATAACAACAGTTCAATTTTTTACACCGAGATTTATAATCAAATTCCCTTTGGCGCGGTAAGTATGGATTTAAGTAATGATGCCAATATTGTGGGAACGTTCCGTCATTTTCCAGAAAACACCGTGCAAATATGTTTGGAATGTGTGCACTTTATTGATGGCGATTTTGCATCGCCTCACGAAGTGGGTTGCGTAGATGCCACCGATAACGAAATTACACTGAATAACGACGTTTTTTTAGAAGCTAATAATTTCTACAGCGATTGTGTTGATCCTACTTTTGTAGATAGTGACCATGGCCCAACGGCTTTTAGGGCCAAGTTTACTTTGGATGATGATACGGTTGTTTATTCAACCAAAAGCATGATTAACATGACTGTTACCAACTATTAAAATTACCTATCGTATTTGTGGGAGGCTTTTTTGTTGGTAGTAGATGTGTTAATAATTTCTTTTTCTACAGCGTTATTGGTAGAGCTCGAAATGTCAGCCGGAGAAACGTAAACTTCCTTGCCCATAATGCGGGGCGTAA